>JBFYWS010000541.1:0-4640 GCA_041310935.1 Desulfobacteraceae bacterium
GTGCTTGAGGCCGTTGTCCACCCGCAGGACCCGGGTCCTGCCCCCGGCCACCTTCAGCGTCAACTTGCGTGTCTTGGCGTCGACCGCTTCGACAACGGCCGCCATCTGCACGGTCTTGGCGAGCAGAACCGTGGCTTTGCCTCCCTTGGGGACCACCGACACCAGCCGCGACTCGGCGGGGCTGACCGGTGCATCGGCCTTGCGCATGAAGACCGCCAGGGGTTCGGTGTAAGTCGCCTTGACCGAGTCGCCTTTTTTCACATGCTCGAGGTTTTTGACCTCCCGGTCCACCTTAAGATCGAGGACCCCTTCCCGGGGGACCTTCAGTCGCAACGTGCGCTTGGCGTAATCGACCGCCTCCACCGTGGCCATGGTCTCGACGACATCCGCCACCACGACGGACGACTTGCCGAGTTCCTGGTTTCCAACACCCGGTGCCAGCCCGCCGGCCAAGGCCGTCGCCGCATGGACGAAGCAAATGATCGCGGCGCATGCCATCCATCGTTTCATGCCATGTCTCCTTGGGGCCGACCGGAGTCTCGGTCCGAACCTGTCAGAACTAAAACGAAAAACTTGCACATCTTTATATCTTATGACTCTTAGCTGAAAAAGGCCAGCTGATTTTTGATTCGCTCGCTTACCCCGCCGCTATCGGCGGGGAATGCGCTCGCTTTCGAGGTTCAGCCAAACCCCATGGCCCGGTGGCGCGAGTGAAAGGAGATTGTTGCTGATTGTGCCGCAACAGTCCGGATTCCAATCCAGTGGTTCGCGTCTCTCTGAGAATTTTATCGAGCCGGCCGAGAAAATCCTGCCGATCCGATTCATCCCGGTAAATACGGCAGCGTTGAATCCCACGGCAGATAATATGCTGCAACGCTCCAGGGGCATCAATGCGGGATCTGTGAGGCATGCTGGGATATTATTAAAACCAATTCACCCAAAAAGAGAACGGTACTCTGAACGGAAGACCAGCCGCCTGGGATATCGCACAGCGGGCAACAGATATACGTGGTGAAACCGGAGGGCAATGAACCCCACCGGAATGAATAAAATTCATTAGGGAGCTTGACTCGTGGCCAAGAAGACCGATATAAGGATTATGAATACACAAACCCTTTCAAAAAAACCATCCCCCAAACTGCTAAGAGAATATGTCATGCGGGCCGACGCTGTGTTTAAAATGAGAGTCCCGGTAAGAATCTTCAAAGACGAATCGGCCTATGTCGCTCATTGCCCTATTTTCGATGTTGTTTCACAAGGAAAAAGCGAAAGCGAAGCGCGTAAAAATATCACTGAGGCGCTGTCCCTGTTTATTGAGACCTGCTATTCCAATGGCACGTTGGCCACCGTTTTAAAACAGTGCGGATTTAAAAGGGGCCCCGACGTTGTTATCAGAACCAAAGACCTTTGCCTTGATAAAAATCATACACTGATCACGGTCCCGTTGCCTTTGCTGATGCAGCAGAATAGCCGCCTACAGGAATGTCGAAACGTATAGCGCCTATTCACTGGAAAATATTTGAGTGCGTCATTTTAGCGCATGGTTTTAAGTGCGTTCGGCATAAGGGCAGCCACCGATCCTACACAAAACCCGGCGTCCTCCGCCCCGTTGTGATCCCCACCTACGACAAGCTTACTCCATTTCTGATCAAGACCAATCTCAAAACAGCGGGTATATCGCGAGACCTCTATTTCAAGTATTTGAAAGACTGCTGATCCGCTTTACAACCGGCAGCCTTGGTATTGCGGCTTGGTGGTAGATCGAACCCACCACGGCCTATCGGAAAAAAACCCTTCCGGGCCTGTTTTTTTGGTTGGAGGGTGAAATTCGGTTGGAAACACTTGCTGCATAAAAACACAAGGGCTTAAGATTTCTCCTAAGCCCTTGTGTTTATTTGGCGGGAGCGACGGGGCTCGAACCCGCGACCTCCGACGTGACAGGCCGGCGCTCTAACCAAGCTGAGCTACGCCCCCGCAAACCGGTGCTGCAAAGATATGCTGTGATTGAACGCGCAAATTTCGTTCAGCGGGTCTACCCTTCCCGCGACCCTTTGTTGAAATGGTAGGCGGAACAGGGATTGAACCTGCGACCTTCGGCTTGTAAGGCCGACGCTCTCCCAACTGAGCTATCCGCCCGCAAGCGAATTGCACAAAAAAATTAAGTATCAATTTGCGGCAACACTGTCAAGTTGAATTTCAGCTCGTCCGCGCGGCTAATTGATGGCCGGCTCCTGCTGGGCCTGCCCTTCGACCGGCACGTCCAGCGGGATGTCCACCTTCTTGAAAATGGACTCGCCCGCGCGCACGATCAGCGCATGGGAGAGCACCTCGTCCATGTGCTCGACGAAGGTGATGTCCATCTGGCTGGAGATGCTCTTGGGCACGTCCTTGAGGTCCTTCTCGTTTTCCTTCGGGATGATCACCCGCTTGACCCCGCCGCGGTGGGCGGCGATCAGCTTCTCTTTCAGCCCGCCGATGGGCAGCACCCGGCCCCTGAGCGTGATCTCCCCGGTCATGGCGAGGTCCCGGTACACCGGCCGCTTGGTCAGCGCCGACACGAGCGAGGTGCACATGGAAATGCCTGCCGACGGCCCGTCCTTGGGGATGGCCCCCTCGGGGATGTGGATGTGGATATCGTACTTGCGGTGGAATTGCTCGTCGATCATCAGGTGCGCGGCGCGCGAGCGCACGTAGCTCATGGCCGCCTGGGCCGACTCCTGCATGACATCCCCGAGCTTGCCCGTGACGGTAAGCTTGCCCCGGCCGGGCATCAGCAGTGTTTCGATGAAGAGCAACTCCCCGCCCACCGGAGTCCAGGCCAGCCCCGTCACCATCCCGATTTGGTCTTCCTGCTCCACCTCCTCCTGGCGGAACCGGTAGGGCCCCAACAGTTTCGGGATGGATTTTTCAGTCACGGCGAACTCGCTTTTCGTCTTATCGGTCACGGCCGCACGGGCCAGCTTGCGGCAGATGGAGGCGATCTCACGCTCGAGGTTGCGGACACCGGCCTCGCGGGTGTAGCGGCGGATCAAGGCGAGGATCGCGTTCTTGGAAAAAGTGACCTGCTTGCCCTCCAGGCCGTTCACCTTGATCTGTTTGCGCACCAGGAACTGTTCGGCGATATGGTACTTTTCCACCTCGGTGTAGCCCGGCAGCCGGATGATCTCCATGCGGTCCTGCAGCGGCAGCGGGATGTCGGGCAGGGTGTTCGCCGTGGTGATGAACATGATGTCCGACAGGTCGTAGTCGAGGTCGAGGTAGTGGTCGTTGAAGGCGAAGTTCTGCTCCGGATCCAGAACTTCGAGCAGGGCCGCCGAGGGGTCGCCGCGGAAGTCCATGCTCATCTTGTCGACCTCATCCAGGCAGAACACCGGGTTGTTCACGCCGGCTTTTTTGAGGGACTGGATGATTTTGCCGGGCAGCGCGCCGATGTAAGTCCGGCGGTGGCCGCGGATCTCCGCCTCGTCCCGCACCCCTCCCAGGGAGAGCCGCACATATTTGCGGCCGGTCGCCCGGGCGATGGACTTGGCGAGCGAGGTCTTGCCCACACCCGGCGGCCCGACAAAACACAGGATCGGGCCGCGGATTTTCTTCACCAGGACCTGGACCGCCAGGTACTCCAAGATGCGCTCCTTGGGCTTTTCCAACCCGTAGTGGTCTTCCTCGAGAATCTGCTCTGCCTTCGGCAGGTCATCCGCCACCTCGGTCTTCTCACTCCAGGGCAGGCTCAGAATCCAGTCGATGTAGTTGCGCACCACGGTGGCCTCGGCGGACATGGGGGTCATCATCTTGAGTTTTTTCAGCTCGTGCTCGACCCGCTCGGTGGCCTCCTTGGACATCTTCTGGTTCTTCAGCTTCTCCTCGATCTCCCGGATCTCGTCGTTGAGATCGTCCTCCGCTCCCATCTCCTTCTTGATGGCCCGCATCTGCTCGTTCAGATAGTACTGCTTCTGGCTCTTCTCCATCTGCTCCTTGATGCGGGTCTTGATGCGCTGATCCATGCGGAAGACCTCGGTCTCCATCTTGATCAGGCTCAGGAGCAACGGCAGGCGCTCGGTCAGGTCGAGGATGTCGAGCAGGCGCTGCTTGTCATCCAGCTTGAAAGAGAAGTGCGAGGCCACCGTGTCGGCCATCTGGGAGGCATCCGTGATGGAGGTGATGCTGGCGACCAGTTCCTTGGAGATGCTGCGGTTCAAGCCGGCGTATTCCTCGAAGGTCTCGACAACGGAGCGCATGAGGGCGGTTGTTTCCGCCGCCGACAGGTCGTTTTCGACGACGCGCTCAAGCTCGACCCGGAAAAATTCCTTTTCCGGGATGAACCGGACGATCCGCGCACGGCATTTGCCCTCCACCAGGGCTTTGACGGTGCCATCGGGCAGCCGCAGGAGCTGGAGCACCTTGCCGATGGTGCCCATCTCGCTAATGTCCTGTTCGCCCGGGTTGTCGATGCCGGCTTTCTTCTGGGTGGACAGGAATACGGTCTTGTCGCCGTTCATGGCCTCGGTCAGGGCGTTGACGGACCGGGCCCGGCCCACGAACAACGGCGCCACCATGTACGGAAACACCACGATGTCCCTGAGCGGCAGCAGCGGAAGCACGAGACGGGCGGAGGTGGGCTCGCCGTCCTTATAAAACTTCGG
>JBFYWS010000599.1:0-4271 GCA_041310935.1 Desulfobacteraceae bacterium
TCATGGAGATGGGGTGGTTCTCGGCAGCATTGCTGCCCATGATCAGAATGCAGTCGCTGTTCTTGAGATCGATCCAGTGGTTGGTCATCGCACCGCGTCCGAACGACTCTGCCAGAGCCGCTACAGTCGCGCTGTGTCAGATACGAGCCTGATGCTCGATGTAGACCAGCCCCATTGCACGCAGCATGGCCTGGTAGGCCCAGCACTCCTCGTTGTCGAGCGCTGCGCTGCCGACCGAGGCGATCCCCTCGGTGCGGTTGACACTCTCGCCCTTGGCGTTCTTGGCCATGAAAGTGGCATCGCGCGTGGCCTTGACCCGTTTGGCGATGTTTTCCAGAGCCCAGTCCCACGACACCGGCTTCCACTCCTTCGCGCCGGGCGCCCGATACATGGGCCGGGTCAGCCGCTGCTTGTTCTCCACCAGCTGCCGCAGGGAAGAGCCCTTGGAGCACAGGGCCCCGCGGTTGATGACGTGGTCCGGGTCGCCCTCGATGTTGATGACCCGGCCCTCCTTCTGGCTGGTGGAGACGATGGCCCCGCAGCCCACCGCGCAGTAGGGACAAATCGTGGTCGTCTCCTTGGCGGCCTTGGTCTTCAGCTCCTTGGCGTGGGCCATGACCGGTGTGAGATCGGACCCCAGGCCGCTGAATGCCACGCCTGCGGCGGCGGCACCCGTGACCTGGACAAACTGCCTGCGTGTCAGATTCATAGATCCCCCTCCTTTGCTTGGTGTTTCAAAGTGAAAGCAATGCCCGGAAAGCAGCTGACTTCATGAGAACCGATGAGGTGCGACTTCATGTATCACGCAACCGTAGTCGGGTTCAGTTGGGCAAAAACATTAGGGAAGGTGGAAGCTGAGAAAAGGCGCTTTGCGCTGTTATCGGCTGTAAGCGCAAGTAGTAATTACGATAGACTCTATATTAGAATAAAGAGTTCACGTCAACAACTGAATGGCATTAATTTTTTCACAAAGACGAAAAAATGAATGAGCTCGTGAGAAGTCATCCGTTTCGATGACTTTGTAAAAAGACCAAGGTCAAGGCACGCGAATCTCGTGGAGCGAGGCGTACCTACAGTACACCGCAGCAACAGCGAGATGAGGCGCAACGCCGAAATTGGGCTTTTTACGAAGTCATCAAAATTCATGGCTGGGCTTTGCGCAGCGTGAGCGCTCCGACCCCGGGCAGTTCGAGGGTCAGCGCTTGTTGCACCGGCACGGGTTGAGCAACCATGACCCCGCCGGTCTTGAGGTGCAGCCATATGGCGCCGCCGCGTTCCTCCCAGCGCAAAGGGGTGCTTTCCTGTTCGGCCGTCCACTGCCCTTTGCCGCCGGCCTGAAGGGTCAGCACCACCGTGCCGGCCGGGTCTTGCCCGGGCGGCCCCACATAACGGCCTTCCCATGCGGACGTTAACTCGCACGCATAGATCAGCAAGCCGATCAGCAGCAGCGGCGCCAGCAGCCGGTGTGCCTGCCTCATCCGTCCACCTCCCGCAGGGATTCGAGGAGCCGGCCTTCCAGCTGCAGGGCCGAGGGGAAAAAATAGACCTGCAGCGTCATGACGAGCCACACTAAATCGCGTCCGAGAGTGCCCCAGCCCAGGGGATCTTCCACCGACGTGAAACACCCGCACCCGATGGGGATGCCACGCAGCAGCGTGATCACGATCGCCAGGCTGAACATCACCAGCATCCCCCCGATGGCGACCGCCGCGGATTTGGTGCGAACACCGAGAACCATCAAAATGCCGCTGACCAGCTCGGCCCACGGCATGACCAGCGCCATGAGGTTCACCGCCCAGAACGGCACCAGCTGGTAGCTGGCGATGGTCTCGGCGAACTCGCCGGGGTAATTGATCTTGTACATGCTGGCGTAGATGAAGACTCCGCCGACGTAAACGCGCAAAAGCAGCCCCAGCACGGGGTGGGCGATCGATCTCTTCAACCAGCCGGGCCATTTCATGGCGCCACCGCAAATCCTCTCTCTTCCCAGGCCGCAACCCCTCCCTCCAGGATTCGGACCTGGTCGTGGCGTTGCAGAAGGCGCTGGGTCACATCTTCGTCATAGCGCTTGCTTATGGTGCGGCCGTAGACCAGCACCGTCTGCTCGGGTTTGAGCGTGCGGCCGAGCTTCATGGGGTAGATCACGTCAAACAGCGGCGCCGGGATGTTGACGGCCTCGGCAATGTGCTTCTGTTGAAAAAGCTCGGGCGGCCGGGCATCCACCAGCACCGCCTCACCGCGCGCCAGCAGCTGGTGGGCCGTGAGCACATCGACCCGGGGGGCTTGCTCTTGTAAAGCAGCTTCCGGCAAAACGGGGATGCCGTTCGGGCTGGAATAGTTGAATGCCAGCGCCAAAACAGCGGACAGGATCACCATCAGCAGCATATCGGCCGCGCGGAAGCGCCCGGACCGCTCGACCTCCCGCTGGATGAGCTGCTTCAGGCGGCCTTTGGCGAACTCCAGCACCCGTATCTGGTGGCGGGCCTCGGTCAGGTCGGTGATGGTCTGGCGCAGGTCCGCATTTGTCTGGCGCAGGTCCGCATTGAGGGCCTGGATGGTTTCAAAGGCCCGGGCGTTTTTGAGAAACACCATGCAGTTGGCCGTCAATCCCCGCAGAAGTTCCTGCTCTTCCTTGGCCAGAGCACGTTTGGCGAACGGGGTTCCTAAAACCAGCAACCCGAGCAGCGAGTCATCCACCATGAAGAGCAGGGCCGTGTGGAGGGCTGCGCCCATATCGGTTTCGGGGAATATCACCTGCGGATCGACCACAAAGCCGACCGACATCGGGGCGAGGCGCCGCTCCTCGGTTGCTTGAAACCCCCGGTAAAGCTGTTTTTCTGCCTCATCAAAGGTCCACTGCCGGGGTTCCGGAATTCCCCGGCTGGCCGACCGGACCTCTCGGCGCTGCCGGTCGCAGAGCATAACTCCGCCCTGGCTTACCCCGAAGGTGCCCATGACCATCAGCAGGAATGCTTCCAGCAGCTTGTCGGTCGCCGCGAGCGGGCTCAGCTCGGCGGTGAACTCATAGAGGGTCTGCAGGTGAAAGAACTGCCGGTCGAGGGCCATGCCGTTCAGCGCACCAGGTCGTTGATCAGTTTAAGAAATGCGTCCAGGTCCTCGACGATCCCCATGTGGGTGTGCAGGACCTTGCCGCTCGGGTCCACGAGCAGGGTGAAGGGGGTGCGGGGCTCTCCGAGCAGCTTGTGGATATCGAAGCGCGGGTCCGGGACGATCGGAAAGCTGTACTGGACCTGCTCGTACAGGTATTGGATCTCGTTGACGTTTCCGCCGGCAGCGAGCGCCAGCATCTTGACCTGGCCATTCAGTTTGCCTTTTTCGATCCGATTGAACAGCGTATTGAACAAGGGGGCCTGCCGATAGCACTGCGGGCAGTAGACGCCGATGACTTCAAGCAGCAGCAAACGGCAGGGGATATCCGCCAGCCGAAAGCTTGCCTGGCTGATGCCGAGGTATTCCCTGGCCTTCTCGGAAGCGGGCGCCTGGAGCTCGAAAGCCGGAAGGGTGTCGCCCTTCTTGGGCAGGCCGGCGCACCAGGCCGAAACAACAGTACTTGTCCACAAGATGCCGATGACGGGAAGCACGTTCAGGATAAACCGCAAAAGTTTCATCATGTCAGCGCCTTCTCCAGGGAGTCCACCACTGGCACAATTTTCGAAAGACCTACGATCTCAAAGACTTGGCGCAAGTTTTCGGACAACTCGGCCACCACGACACGTCGGCCTTGTTTTTGGCTTTCCAAAAGAAGCTGGGTCAGGATGGCGATCCCGGCGCCGTTGATGGCGGCGCTCTCCAGAAAGTGCAGCACGATGCGGGGTTTGTTGAGCGCGAGGGCCTCCCGGAACAGGGCCTGAAAGCGTGCTTCGGCTTTGGCGGTGACGTTGCCCTGAATCACAATCACTGCGGCCTGCTCGGTCGGCTGGAGGACCATCTCCCAGGTCTGCTCGCCGGCAAGACGCCGGCGCTCCTGCGCGCGCTTGATCGCCTGCTCGAGCAGGTGGCGCTGAATGGGTTTGTTGATGAAATCGGTGGCTTCCAGGTTCAGGGCCTGGATGGCCAGATCCATGTCGCCGTGACCGGTGATGACGATGACCTCGGCGGACGGGTCGATCGCCTTGACCTGCTTCAGCACCTCGATGCCGTTCATGCCGGGCATCTTGATGTCGGTCAGAACGATGCCGGGACGCTCGCGGTTGAAAACATCCACCCCCTCCTGGCCGTTTTCCGCCGTCAGCACTTCGTAGCCGTACGCG
>JBFYWS010000267.1:0-4211 GCA_041310935.1 Desulfobacteraceae bacterium
AGCGGCAGCGCGCCAGCGGCCGGACCCCAAGCAGATCATCCCGCTGGGGACAGAGGAATTCCGGGATTTCTGACGCCGCCCCATCTGGTTGCACGGCGTACCGGTTTAAAACCATCACGGCCTGCCTTATTCAAGGCAGGCCGTGATTGTTTTAGTTCAACGGAAAAGATTCCATCCGCTCAGCTTTCAGCTTCCATCTGCCTTACGACGCCTTTTGGGTCTCGATGCTCGTGCGGTAGATGGCCACCCCTTCGTAATTTGCCAGAACCAGCCCGAGCAGGGTCACCGGCAGCACGCTGAGGGCGTGGGCCACGATCGCGAAGGAGAGGGCCTCGCCGGCGGGCACACCGAACATCAGTAGCGCAACCTGGCACAGGTAGTGATAGGTGCCGACGTAGCCGGGGGTGGAGGGGATGACGACGCTGATGGTGGTGAGCACCAGGACCACCAACCCTACGTACCAGGCCAGGTGGTAGGCGACCGTCAGGTGGAAGGCCTGCAGGCAGGCGTAATAGACGCCGGCATAGCAGAGCCAGATCGCGGCCGAAAGCACCGCGACAAGCAGGTACTGCCAGCCGGATTGGAGCGGCGATACACCGGACAGGAACGTCTCGATCGTCGCGATGAGTCTGCGGCTGAGCGTCTGCGGCAGTGGGCGGAGCCATCGCTGAAGCAGTCGGGCGGTTTTGGCCTCGCCGCGCTTGAAGGCCACCAGGGCTGCCAGCAGGCCGGCGGCGCCGGCGAGCATGACGGCCCCGCTTTGCACGACCCACTCCGGGAACGGGTGTACGAAGAGCACGACGCCCATGAGCCCGATCAGCGAGATCACGTCCACGATGCGCTCGACCACGACCGATCCAAGGGTCGCGCTCGTCGAAATGCGATGTTTTTTTCCGATCACGTAGGCGCGCAGCACTTCGCCCAGATGGGCCGGAACGAAGCTGTTTGCGGCGTAGCCGATCATCAGGGCCGCGAACAGGCTGGCGGTGTTCACGGTCTTGACGGGTGCCAGCAGATAGCGCCAGCGCCACGCCCGCAGGTAGTGGCTGACCAGCATCACGCAGACGGCCAGCAGCACATACCCGTATTGCGCCTGGGTGAGCGCGCGGGCCATCTCGGCGAAATCGACGCCGCGCAGCGCCAGATAGACGCAGACGGCGCCGATGAGCAGGCCGGCGGCGAGGTGGATGGAATGCTTTTTCAATGCAGACCTTTGCGTGACGGTCGGCCGGCGGCGCCGGCTATGTCGCCGTGTCCTTCAGCAGCATCGTCGTCGGGTCCAGGATCAGACGGGCGTGCTCCGGCGGCAGGCTGACGCCTTTCAGGGGCTTGACGTGAATTTCCTCGCCGACCGGCGTCAGCTGGATCGCGACGGCAAACAGGTCGTCCACGTCCGCCAGCTGCTTCGGTACGCCGCCGGGGCCCGGGTCCTGGTGGCGGTGGGTGCGGATGCTGAACCAGGTGGACAGGCCGTGGATACGGGCGAGTTTTTTCAGCTCGGAGAGCATGTCCCGGATCGATTCGTCGAACGACAGGCCGTCCACGATGAGCATGCGGGGGATGAAGATCTTCTGTTCGATCAGGTCCGTCAGGCGTTCTTCGAGCCGGGGGACGCTGAAGCTCTCGGCGCGGAACGTCATGATGAACCGGTGCGGCAGGAGCGATTCCCAGAGCTGATCCGTCTGCGGCGCAGGGTGCCCGGCCGCGAGGTGGCCGAAGATGTCCCGGTACCAGAGGCTGGCCTTGTTGACCGGCTGGTTCAGGCTGATGTGGAGCACATTGCGCTCGTTCAACATGGAGTTGAGCGCAATCTGCACCATGAGTGCGGTCTTGCCGACCCCGGCGCGGGCAAGCACGCCGCCGAACTGGCCGGGCGCCAGAATGTCTTCGGACTGTCCGCCGAAAAACTGCAAGGGGTTGCGCAGGGTGAGATTGGTTTTCAGCATGGCGATATAACTCTCCTTGATAAAGATGGCCGCCGCCGCGGTATGGCCGGCGACGGCGTGCGGCGTATCCGGAAACGGCATGTGGCGCAGGACGACTCGAATCGCATCGGCGATCATGCCACTTTTTTCTTCTGTTCGCTCAGCTTCTTTTCGAGCTCCTCGGCGATGGACTGCGGCACCTGCTTGTAGGCCGAGAACTCCATCGTGAACTGCGCCTGGCCCTGGGTCAGGGAGCGCAGCACCGTGGAGTATCCGAACATCTCGGCCAGCGGCACCAGGCACTCGATGACGCACAGGGGCCCTTCATCCTGGGCACCGAGGATCATGCCCCGGCGCTGGTTGAGCGAGCCCATGACGGAACCCTGGAAGGCGGTCGGCGCCTCGACGACGACCTTCATGATCGGTTCCTGGACGACCGGCTTGGCCTTGAGGTAGCCCTGCTTGAAGGCCCCTCGGGCGGCCGCCTGGAACGCCATGTCGGAGGAGTCCACGGCGTGAGAAGCACCGTCGTTGATGACGATTTTGACGCCCGTGACCGGAAATTCCATCTTCGGGCCCTTGGCGATGCAATTCCTGAATCCCTTTTCGCAGGCGGCGATGAACTGGGTGGGGATCGAGCCGCCGACCACCTGGTTGTCGAATTCGAAATCACTGTCCGCGATCGGTTCCATCCAGCCGCACACCCGGCCGTACTGGCCGGAGCCGCCGGTCTGCTTCTTGTGAAGGTAATCGAATTCGGCCTTTTGGGTGATGGTCTCGCGGTAGGCCACGCGGGGTGCGCCGGCGCTGACCTCAGCCCCGTATTCGCGCTGCATGCGCTCCATGTAGACCTCGAGGTGCAGCTCGCCCATGCCGGAGATGATGGTCTCGTTGGTTTCCGGGTTGACATGGGTTTTGAAGGTCGGGTCCTCTTTCGTGAAACGGTTGAGGGCCTTGGACATGTTGACTTCGGCCTTGTGGTCCTTCGGGCTGATCGCCAGCGATATGACCGGCTTCGGTACGTACATGGACATCATGGTCAGGCTGATCCCCGGGGCCACGAACGTGTCGCCGGAGGCGCAATCGATGCCGAAGAGGGCGCCGATGTAGCCGGCCGAGATGGTTTCGATCTCCTCCATCTGGTCGGCGTGCATGCGCGCCACCCGGCCGACCTTGATTTTCCGGCCGGTGCGCACGTTGATGATCGTATCCCCCTTGCTCAGGGAGCCCTGATAGACGCGGATGTAGGTGAGCTGGCCGTAGGTGCGGTCTTCGAGCTTGAAGGCCAGGGCGACCAGAGGGGCATCGGGGACGCTCGAGAGCAGTACCGTCGCCTCGTCCTGGTCCATGTCGAGCGCGAAGTTTTCGATGTCGCTCGGGCAGGGCAGCAGATCGTTCACGGCGTTCAGCAGCAGTTGCACGCCCTTGTTCTTGTAGGCGGAGCCCATGAACACGGGGGTCAGCTGCCGGGCGATGACGCCCCGGCGCAGCGCCGGCAGAATGAGGTCGCGCCCGACCTCTTTTTCCTCGAGCAGCGCCTCCATGAGGTCGTCGGAGAACATCGACACGGCATCGAGAAGTTCTTCGCGTTTGGTCGTGGCCAGCGCGCGCATCGGTTCCGGGATCTCTTCGGTCCGGATGGTTTCGCCCTTCTCGCCGTCGAAGTAGACCGCCTGCATCGTCAGCAGGTCGATCACGCCGGTGAAGTCGGACTCGAGCCCGATCGGCAGCTGCATGGCCACGGCGTTGTGGCCGAGCTTCTGCTTGAGCTGGTCCACCACCCGGAACGGGTTGGCGCCGGAGCGGTCGCACTTGTTCACGAAGGCAATGCACGGCACCTTGTAGCGCCGCATCTGCTGGTCGACGGTGATGGACTGCGACTGCACGCCGCCGACGGCGCACAGCACCAGAATGGCGCCGTCGAGCACCCGTAGGGAGCGCTCGACCTCGATGGTGAAGTCGACGTGGCCGGGGGTGTCGATGATGTTGATCTCGTGGCCGTCCCACTCGCAGAAGGTGGCGGCCGAGGCGATGGTGATGCCCCGTTCGCGCTCGAGGTCCATGCTGTCCATGAATGCGCCCACGCCGTCTTTGCCCTTGACGTCGTGCATCGCGTGGATGCGGTCGGTGTAGAAGAGGATCCTCTCGGTGAGGGTTGTCTTGCCCGAGTCGATGTGGGCGCTGATGCCGATGTTCCTGACTTTGCGGATGTCTTTCTTCATGTGCACTTACCCTTTGCGTGACGAGATGCTTTGGTGACGGCTGCGCAAAAACTCGTAAAAAAAA
>JBFYWS010000016.1:0-6944 GCA_041310935.1 Desulfobacteraceae bacterium
TCAAGGTCATCGACCTGCTGGTGCCCTTCCCCCGCGGCGGCAAAATGGGCATGTTCGGCGGCGCCGGCGTGGGCAAGACGGTCGTCATGATGGAGATGGTCAACAACATCGCCAAGCAGCATAAGGGCATATCCGTCTTCGCCGGCGTGGGCGAGCGCACCCGTGAGGGCAACGACCTGTATCACGAGATGAAGGCGTCCGGGGTTCTGCCCCAGGCGGCATTGGTCTATGGCCAGATGACCGAACCGCCCGGCGCGCGCGCGCGGGTTGCGCTTTCGGCGTTGGCGGTCGCTGAATACTTCCGCGATGAACAGCAAAAGGACGTTCTGATCTTCATCGACAATATCTTTCGTTTCACCCAGGCCGGCTCCGAAGTGTCCGCCCTTCTCGGGCGCATGCCCTCCGCGGTCGGCTACCAACCGACGCTCGCCGTCGACCTGGGCGAGCTGCAGGAGCGCATCACCTCTACCAAACTGGGCGCGATCACCGCGGTGCAGTGCGTGTACGTGCCGGCCGACGACCTGACCGACCCGGCTCCGGCCACCACCTTCGCGCACCTGGACGGCACCGTCGTTCTGTCGCGGCAGATCGCCGAGCTCGGTATCTACCCGGCGGTGGACCCGCTGGACTCCACCTCCCGGATTCTCGATGCCGCCTACATCGGCGAGGAGCATTACCGCACGGCGCGCACCGTGCAGCAAATCCTGCAGAAGTACAAGGAGCTGCAGGACATCATCGCCATTCTCGGCATCGAGGAGCTTTCGGACGAGGATAAGGTGACCGTGGCGCGGGCGCGCAAGATGCAGCGGTTCCTCTCCCAGCCGTTCACGGTTGCCGAAACTTTCACCGGCAAGGCCGGTAAATATGTCAAGCTCGCCGACACGATCCGCGGCTTCAAGGAGATCATTGAAGGCAAGCACGACGACATCCCCGAGCAGGCCTTCTACATGAAGGGCGGCATCGAGGAGGTTGTGGCGGCGGCGAAAGAAATGGCATCCGTAGAATAATTAGGTGAAGGTGGACTATGGCTGGGACAATCCGACTGGAAGTGGTTACTCCCGAAAAAATAGTTGTGAGCGAAGAGGCCCAAATCGTGATGGCGCCGGGTGTGCTGGGAGAGTTTGGCGTGCTCATCGGTCACACCCCGTTTCTCACCGCGCTCAAAAACGGTGCCGTGCGCTTTAACGACTCCAAAGGCGATGAGCACAGCATCTTCGTCAGCGGGGGCTTCGCGGAAGTGCTGCCTGGCCAAGTAACGATTCTGGCCGAGTCGGCCGAACGCCGTCGGGATATCGACGTCGAGCGCGCGCGCAAAGCTCTAGAGCGGGCCCAAAAGCGCCTGGCCGAAACCCGCACCAAGGAAGAGATCGACTTCACCCGGGCCCAGGCGGCATTGCAGCGGGCGATCCTGCGCCTCAGGATCGCCGAGAGCGGGCAGCAGCGTTAAGCGGATATCCGCCGGGCCGGGCGGCTGCAGACGGTTTTCCGAAAACACCAGGGCAAACCGGAAGGGGTTTGCCCTGGTGTTTTTTTGCGCTCCCTTTTCGATGATTGAACCTTTATCCACCCGCAGGGCCTATGAAAGAGAAAATTGCCGTCATCATCCTGGCCGCCGGCCTCGGCAAGCGCATGCGCTCGCCGAAGGCCAAGGTGCTGCACGAAATCCAGGGGCGACCGATGCTGGCCTATGTGATCGATGTGGCGCGGGCGATTGCCGGCCGCAGCGTCATCGTGGTGGTCGGCAACCAGGCCGAAGCAGTGCGCCGTGCCGTATCCGGGGCCGCGGTGCGATACGCCTACCAGGACCGGCAGCTGGGCACCGGTCATGCGGTGCTGTGCGCCCTGCCGCAGCTGCCGGACGATTGCGAACAGGTCGTCGTGTTATGCGGGGACACCCCGCTGCTCACGGCGCCGACCCTGAAGGGCCTCGTTCAAGATCATCTGGCGGCGGGGCGCGACGCGACACTGCTGGCAGTTGAGCTGGAGGAGCCCCAGGGCTACGGCCGCGTGCTGCTCAACGACCACCACCAGGTGTGCGGAATCATCGAGGAAGCGGACGCCTCCGCCGGGCAGCGCGCCATCCGGCTCATCAACACGGGGATTTACTGCGTCACGCGGCAGTTCCTCTCCGACGCCCTGCCGAACGTTACACCGGACAACGCCCAGGGGGAGTTTTATCTCACCGACATCATCCGGATCGGTTACGAATCGGGCCGGGACATCGGCGTCTCCTACGGCGCGGCACCCCGGGAGATCCTGGGGGTCAACACCCCCGAGGATCTGGCCCGCGTCGAAGCCCTCATGATCGGCCGGGCCGCGATTATTTCTTGACTTTGCGAGATATTAGAGATTAAATTGAGCCACTATCGCAGAAAGGGTCTACTGGTTTTGGACATCGATGCACTGCTCAGCCAATTTGCCGAAATCGAGGAAAAAGTTGAAAAATTGATTGAAATTTGCAGCTCCCAGCAGGCTGCAAATTTGGAACTTCACCATAAGATCAAGCAACTGGAGGAGGAACTTCACGTCAAGAACGAGGCGGTCAAACGCCAGATGGAAGAGAAGGCGTTGATCCGGTCGAGAATTGACAAGCTGTTGGCCAGGCTGGAGGGGACGAATCCCTCATAGTCTTTGGCCAAAGGGGACACGGTCGGGAAGGTGTTTTTTTGGAACACTTTGTAACGATAGAGCTTTTCGGGCAACCGTATACGTTCAAGTCCGATGCCGAGGCATCGAAGGCCAAGGAAGTGGCCGATCTGCTGGTCCAGGAGGTGGCGAAGATTCAGGAACAGCAGGGAGGCCCATCTGCGCATATCCCCAAACTGACCATTTTAATCCTCGCCGCGTTGAACATCAGCAACCGCATCGTGCAGCTGAAAAGCGATTTCGGCGAGTTCACAGAAAAAATGGCAGAGCGGTCTGACCGACTGAACCGCATGCTCGACGAGGGGCTGGATCTATCCCAACCCCTTCGGTTTCCCGTATAGCCCGAATATCCCGTTAAGCTCCCGAATCATCCCCGCCATGGTCCCGGTCCCCCGCCCCGGAAGAGAGGCGATCGAGCGTGCGGTCCGGCAGTGTCTGCCGGCCGGCCGTTCGAGAGGGACTGCGTTCTCGGCTGCACCGCCTCAACACCGACCGCCGGCTTCCGCCTCTTAGGCGGCGGCGCGCTCGGGTCATCACACCACCTTCGCTGACGGGCCGCGAAAGGCCCTGGGAGACATAACAATGGATGGATATGGCATTTTACTCGGCATCGTCGGCCTGATCGCAGGCTTTCTGGTCGCCTTCTGGTTGAAAGGGCGCATCGTGTCCCAGAAGGTGAAGGCGGCGGAGAAAGAGGCCGCCGGCATCATCGAGGAGTCCAAGCACAAGGCCGATACACTTCTGAAAGAAGCGGAAGTCGGGACGAAAGAAACGCTTTTTCGAATGAAAAGCGATTTTGACAACGAAGCCAAAGAGACGCGGGCGGAGTTGAAAAAGCGTGAAACGCGGCTGGTGCAGAAAGAGGAGACCCTGGACCGCAAGCTCGAGCAGGTCGAACAGCGCGACCAGGAGTTCACCCGCCGGGAGCGGCTGGTCCAGAAGCGAGAGCAGAAAATCGAGGCGCGCGAGCTCGAATACGACACCCTGATCGAGGAGCAAAAGCTGCAGCTGGAGAAAATATGCGGCCTGACCTCCGAGCAGGCTAAGGATTTGCTGATCCGCGCCATGGAAAACGAGGCGCGCTTTGAGGCCGCCAAGCTGGTCAAGAAAATCGAGAACGAGACCAAGGAGCTGGCGGACAAAAAAGCCAAAAAGATTCTGGCCACCGCCATCCAGCGCTATGCCGCCGACTTCGTGGCCGAACGCACCGTCTCGGTGGTCCCGCTGCCCAACGACGAGATGAAGGGCAGGATCATCGGCCGGGAAGGCCGCAACATCCGCGCCCTCGAGGCCGCCACCGGCATCGACCTGATCATCGACGACACCCCCGAGGCCGTGATTCTCTCCGGGTTCAACCCGGTGCGCCGGGAGGTCGCGCGCCTGTCCCTGTTGCGCTTGATTTCCGACGGCCGCATTCACCCGGCCCGGATCGAGGATGTGGTCAAAAAGGTCGGGCTGGAGGTCGACCAGACCATTAAGGAGGCCGGCGAGCAGGCCGCGTTTGATCTCGGCGTGCACGGCCTGCACGCCGAACTGGTGCGCTACATCGGCCGGCTGAAGTATCGCACCAGCTATTCCCAGAACGTCCTCCAGCATTCGTTGGAAGTGGGGTTCCTGACCGGCATCATGGCCTCGGAGCTGGGCTTGAACATGAAGCTTGCCCGGCGCATGGGGCTGCTGCACGATATCGGCAAGGCCATCGACCACGAAGTGGAGGGGCCGCACGCGGTCATCGGTTCGAAGCTCGCCAAGAAGTACGGTGAGAACTCCAAGGTCGTGCACGCGATTGCCTCCCACCACGAGGACGTGCCCCCGAACTCGGTTTACGCCTTTCTCGTCCAGGCCGCCGACGGGCTTTCCGGCGCCCGGCCGGGTGCGCGCAAGGAGCTGCTCGAAAATTACGTCAAGCGGCTGGAGGACCTGGAGAAGATCGCGAACGAGTTCAAGGGTGTCGCCAACACGTATGCCATCCAGGCCGGCCGTGAGTTGCGGGTGATCGTTGAAAGCGACAAGGTGACCGACGACGAAGCGTTCCTGCTCAGCAAGGACATCGCACGCAAAATCGAAGAGGCGTTGAACTTTCCGGGTCAGATCAAGGTCACGGTGATCCGGGAGACCCGGGCAGTGGAGCTGGCCAACAGCAACTGATCGATGACGTCGTAACTGGGCAAATTTTCCGCCTGTGGCGGATAGCGCTTTCCGCCTGCGGCGGATCGGCGCTGTGGCGGTCGTAGCGGTCGCCGCAGCGCCGGCGAAATTCGCGCGCTGTTTTTCTCTTTGGGAAGTCATCGCAGCGGCGGGAGAAGAGACGATCCATGGCGAATTTGGTGGACATATTGAGGGAGCGGGGGTTCATCGATCAGACCACCCACGACGAGGAGCTCCGCGACCACTTCGAAACGCAGCGGGTCACCGGCTACATCGGTTTCGACCCCACGGCGTCCAGCCTGCACATCGGCAGCCTGGTGCCGATCATGTCGCTCGCCCACATGCAGCGGCAGGGGCATCGGCCGATTGCCCTGGTGGGGGGCGGCACCGGCCTGGTCGGGGACCCGAGCGGCAAGACCGAGATGCGCAAAATGCTCACCCCGGAAGAGGTCGACGCGAACGCGGCCGGCATCAAGCGGCAGCTGTCGCGGTTCCTGGATTTCAGCGACGGCAAGGCGCTCTTGCTCAACAACGCCGAGTGGCTGACGCAGCTGGCGTACATCCCGTTCCTGAGGGACATCGGCCGTTATTTCTCCGTCAACCGCATGATCAAGGCTGAGAGCTACAAGATGCGGCTCGACTCGGAGGAGGGCTTGAGCTTCATTGAGTTCAACTACATGGTGCTCCAGGCCTATGACTTCCTCGAGCTGATGCGGCGGCACGATTGCCGTCTTCAGATGGGAGGGCGTGACCAGTGGGGCAACATCGTCGCCGGCGTGGACCTCATCCGGCGTCTGCAGCAGCAGTCCGCCTTCGGGATCACCTTCCCGCTGATCACGACCAGCGCCGGCGAAAAGATGGGCAAGACCGCCAGGGGCGCCGTGTGGTTGGATGCGGCGCGCACCTCGCCCTACGACTACTATCAGTACTGGATCAACACCGACGACCGCGACGTGGCTCGCTTCCTGGCGTTGTTCACCTTCCTGCCCATGGCGGAGATTCGGGCGGTTGCGGCCATGCAGGGGGTGGGGCTCAACCTGGCGAAGACGATCTTGGCGTTCGAGGCGACTCAGCTGGCCCATGGGCACGGGGAGGCCCTGCAGGCCCTGCAGGCCGCGCAGCGCCTCTTCGGCGGCCGTGCGCTGCCGGAGGAGATCCTGCCCGCGAGCACCATCCCGCGGGGAGGTGCTGAGCCCGCTGCTGCCGCCATTCCATGCTCGGTCATCCGTCTGGATGCGCTTGCGGCGGGGATCCCCGCGTTCAAGCTCTTTCACGAAACCGGGCTGGCCACCTCCGGCGCGGCCGCGCGCCGGCTCATCGAGCAAGGCGGGGCCTACGTGAACGGGGAGCGGATCGATGTCTACGATCGCCTGATCACGGCCGCCGACCTGACGCCGGACCAGACCCTGGTGCTGCGCTCCGGCAAGAAAGCCTACCACCAGGTCCGGGTCGAAAAATAGTTTTATTATTTGCTTGACAAAGGTAGCTTGTCCATATAAATATACCCCGTTTTGCCGCTGGAAAATCAAATGAGGGCGGCAAAAATGCTTTTTGAAAAAAGGTTAAAAAAGTTCTTGACAACTGCAGCAGAATCGATATATTAAACAAGTCGATTTGCGACATTGCGGTTTGTTAGAGCGCGCGTTTGATGGCGCGGATCTTTTGATCTTTGAAAACTAAATAGTGGCGTCCGGTCGAGTTCAAACACGTTAGTTCCGTGCTGTCGCTTGCGGCAGCACACTCCAAGTTAAAGTGGAGAGTTTGATCCTGGCTCAGAATGAACGCTGGCGGCGTGCTTAACACATGCAAGTCGCACGAGAACGCTTCAGCTTGCTGGAGCTAGTAAAGTGGCGCACGGGTGAGTAACGCGTGGGTAATCTACCTCCGAATTGGGGATAACACTGCGAAAGCGGTGCTAATACCGAATGACATCTCAGGGACCTCGGTCTCTGAGATCAAAGGTGGCCTCTACATGTAAGCTACTGTTTGGAGATGAGCCCGCGTACCATTAGCTAGTTGGTAGGGTAATGGCCTACCAAGGCTGCGATGGTTAGCTGGTCTGAGAGGATGATCAGCCACACTGGAACTGACACACGGTCCAGACTCCTACGGGAGGCAGCAGTGAGGAATTTTGCGCAATGGGGGAAACC
>JBFYWS010000150.1:0-3623 GCA_041310935.1 Desulfobacteraceae bacterium
CCGAACGGGGCGGGCAAGACCACAATTTTTAATTTGATCACCGGCATCTTTCGCCCCACCGAAGGCCGTATTACGCTGGAGGGCCAGAGCCTCCTCGGTCTTGCGCCTCACGAGGTCGCCTCGCGCGGCCTTGGGCGGACCTTCCAAAACATGCTGCTCTGGCGGCACATGACGGTGCTCGACCACGTGAAGCTGGCGCGCTTCTCGAAGCTTACCTACGGGCTTGCCGGCGCATTTCTGGGAACCCGGCGACGGCACCGAGAGGAGGCCGAGCACGAGGCGGTGGCCCGGCGGTTCCTGACCATGATGGGGATCGAAGCGCTGGCCGGGCAGGTCGTGACGAACCTGCCCTACGGCGCCCAACGCCGGGTCGAGATGGCGCGGGCGCTCGCGACCGAGCCCAAGATCCTTTTCCTGGACGAGCCCACGGCCGGCATGAACCCGGAGGAGCTATCGCAGATGATGGACATCATCCGCCGCATGCGCGATGAGATCGGCGTGGGCATATTTTTGATCGAGCATCGGCTGCGGGTGGTGATGGAACTCTGCGAGCGGATCCAGACCCTGGTGTTCGGGGAGGTCATCGCCGAGGGCACCCCCCACGAGATCCAGAACAACCCGGCGGTGATCGATGCCTATCTGGGCAAGGAGGCGGTGGCGTGACGCTGCTATCGGTTGAAAACCTGCGGGTATCCTATGACAACATCAAGGCGCTGCACGGTCTGAACTTCCAGATCGACGAAGGCGAGATCGTGTGCATCATCGGGGCCAACGGCGCGGGCAAGAGCACGACACTGCGCGCGATCTCGCGCATGGTGAAAACCGAGTCCGGCAGCCGCATGACGTTGCAGGGCAAGGACCTGCTGGGCTACAGCGCCGATCGCGTGGTCAGCGAGCTCGGGGTCTCGCATGTTCCGGAAGGAAGGCGGCTGTTCGACAACCTGACCGTTACCGAAAACCTGAAGCTGGCGACCTTCGCCCGCCGGGATAGGGAGCGCATCGCCGTCGACCTGAAGCGCATGTTGACATTGTTTCCACGGCTCGAGGAGCGCCGGAGTCAGAAGGCCGGCACCATGAGCGGCGGCGAGCAGCAGATGCTGGCGGTCGCCCGGGCTTACATGAGCGGCCGCCGGATGATGCTTTTGGACGAGCCGTCCATGGGGCTCGCCCCGCTGCTGATGATGAGCATGTTCAAAGCCCTGAAGGAGATCAACGCCGAGGGGACCACGATCCTCCTGGTGGAGCAGAACGCGCGGCTGGCGCTGCAGTTCGCCCAGCGGGGCTACGTGATCGAGACCGGCCGGCTGGTGATGGCCGGCGCCTCCCGGGAACTGCTTGAAAACCCGGATGTGAAGAAGGCGTATCTGGGCGGATAAAGCGACCTTACCAGCCCCGCCGACCTGAACCAATTCTGTAATTTTCTCAAGCGGCATGCTTCTTCTGCTAAACCATCAAAATGATAGCCCCTCCTGAGATTCGATTTAGGCACGCATGTGCTCAGTTTGATTATGCTGCGAGAATCTGATTCCCTGTATTTTATTCCCCCCATCAGATAAAAATCTCCATATCATTCCTCTGATTCCTTTCCTCTTTTTTTCAACCTTCACATACTGGAGGGCGGAGGAAAGCAGAGGCCGTCCTCTGTCTCATTTTTCGGACATGAAATGTCCGACAAAAAGGGCAATAAGAAATCCCGCGTCTCAAATTTTTTTGTATTAACCATTTGATTGGGGCGTTACCGACAACTGTTTAGCTTGATTGCGCCCTAATAACGGCAAATTCCAAGAGAGGGAAATGAACAGGACAAATATTTACATAAATCAACAGGTGGGAATTTGGCGTTAAAATTGCATCGAGTTGACTAAAACATTGAGAAGATTTTGCACGCTATTTTGGAAGAATCCCCATTCAGAATATTTTATGCAAAAACCAGAGTTGAAAACCATTTGGGGAATCGTTATCCCCGCTGTGTGGAATGAAATTGGCGATGTCGTTTCCGTAGCCATCGCCGACTACGGAGAGGAAAAGTATTTGGTAGCTGACAATGAGGCGGGGCGAAAGCTATTATCTCTTCTGAGAAAAAGAGTCGTCGTGGATGGAATCGTGAAAAAGCAAGATGCAGTCCAAGTTATCGATATCAAGGAAATTAGACTTGATTAGTTTTCCTCTAAACTTGCTTCCAGAGGTGGAGGGTTCATAGGAAAACTAAAATTGAACGAAATCTGACGCCTGCTTCTATCGGAATCGGGCGTTTTTTATTGACTCCATTGATAATGTATATGATGTTAAGGGGCTGAATATCATCGCTCCTGCCAAATCAGGATCAAGGAACTTTATTCATTTGCCCTTTTATCGTTAAAGGCCGCAGAGATGAATCGTGTGCTTATTATCGCACCTGCTTCCGAGGTGATTCGGACTGTATCAAGGGCACTTCCAAAGGAAGCTGCGGTGGAAAGTGCTGATCAGATCCAGAAAGCAATTAAAATCCACAAGCAAAACCCTTTTAGTTTGATTTTTATCGAGCTCCAGCTTCTTAAAGCAAAGGGCGCCACATACGATTTGGCCCAACTGGCGCTGCTCTTCAAAAAAGCCAACCCCATATTGCAAATTGTGGTGCTATCGGCGAAATCCTCCATTCGGGATGCCGTCCACATGGTCAAGGCCGGAGCCGACGACTACTTGACCTACCCTATCGATGCAGAAAAGGTCCGCCTGATCTTCGAGTCGGTCAAAAAAACAACACTAAAAAACCTGGAGCTGGATTATCTGCGCGACCAGTTCTGGAAAACGGAGTGGCTGCATGTTATAAAATCCCGCAATCCGGCCATGCGCAAGGTTTTCGAAAATATTCGCGCCGTTGCTCCCACCATTGCCACCGTCTTGCTGCATGGTGAAACAGGCACCGGAAAGGGACTGATCGCTCGGCTTATTCACCGGCACAGCCTGCGGCATGATAAACCGTTTATCGCCGTTCACTGCGGGGCCATCCCTGATACGCTTTTGGAGAGCGAGCTGTTTGGCCACGAGAAAGGGGCGTTTACCGGTGCGGTGCAAAAAAAGCTCGGAAAATTCGAAATGGCGCATGGTGGCACGATTTTTTTAGATGAAATCGGCACTATTTCTGCGGCCGCCCAGATAAAGTTGCTGCAGGCATTGCAGGACGGCTCTTTCAGCCGTGTCGGCGGCGAACATCCACTGAAAACTGATGCGCGTGTCATCGCCGCATCAAATAGTGATTTAAAACAGCTCTGCGAAGAAGGTCGTTTTCGAAAGGATTTGTATTTTAGACTGAATATTTTTCCTGTCGATATACCTCCGCTTCGGGATCGGCTGGAGGATCTTTCCAATCTTATCGAGCTCTTTTTGGAAAATCTGAACCTTAGATACAGCAAAAACATCCACAGGCTCCACCCGTCGTTGAACGAAGTGCTGAAGGAATATGATTGGCCAGGCAACGTCAGAGAATTGGAGAACATCCTGGAGCGGGCATACCTTCTGGAAAAAACCGACATGCTCATACCTGAGCACTTTCCTTCTGAGGTTCTTTCTCGCGACTGCACCGTGCCAATCCAGCTGTCAAATGAAGAGTTATCCTTAGCCGAGGCCAGGAGCATCGCCCTGGA
>JBFYWS010000161.1:0-3305 GCA_041310935.1 Desulfobacteraceae bacterium
GCTTTCTGTTTCATGAGTTTGTCCTCAAGGAACCCCCTCATAGGAGGCTTCGACACATAGGACTGCAACCGCGGCCATAGAAACTTGCGAGATCCTGAACTATGCCTTGTGTAGAAAAAAAATTGGAATAATAGGAAAAACGGTCGATCTTATGGAATATCTAAAAACCCTTACCCTATTTACCCTCACAGCTGTGGCCGAAATTGTCGGCTGCTATTTGCCCTATCTTTAGGCTCAAGCAGGGGCGTTCGCCGTGGTTATTGGTTCCAGCCGCCCTCAGCTTGGCTCTTTTTGCCTGACTCCTTACATTGCATCCCAACGCCGCCGGGCGTGTTTATGCCGCCGATGCTGGTGTTTACATCAGTGTCGCTCTGATGTGGCTGTGGGCAGTCGATTCAGTCCGCCCAACGTTGACTGATTTGCTTGGAGTTGGCGTTTGTCTGATAGGAACGAGTATTATCATGTTCGGACCTCGGAATGCATAACAGCGATATTCGCAGGTGCTCGCGCGGTACTCACCACATTATCCCCAATCTTCGGAAGCCGCCAAAGATGTGGTTGCGCATTCGGCGATATATAATCGTAGGCAATTTTGGAAACTTTGCTGGTTTTGGTCAGGTAATCACAAGCAAACAGGTTGCCTGAGAATTGTGGATATCAGCCTGTCTGATTAAATCTTGGTCACCGCAAATTACTCGATCTTCCTTTCTGCCCATGGCGCCTGTACCTCGCTGTTGCTCAAGATCGTATGGACCACCTGGGAGACCGCGGGGCTGGAGAGGATGCCGCCGTGGTCTTCATTGAACCCGAAGGTCCGTCGGGCGGCCACCTGCGCGCGCGGGTCGAGCTCGCTCGCCAGGCTGACGGCGCCGTCATTGTTGCGATTGATCATCAGGCTGAAATCCCCACTGTAGCCGAAGATAAGGTAGAAGGCGGTCTTTTTCGGCAAGGGGATTTCCCAGATATTTTTTAAAAACGGACTGCTGGGCGCCATGTCTCGCCAGGCGGGCACGACGGCGGGGGACTGGGCCAGGCCCTTTTCGGCGCCGGCATGGCCCTGCCAGGGCGTGGACAGCGTGATGAAAGTCGGAAACTCGATGGGGGTCGAGCGCTTGACCGCCTCGGAGATAGCCCCCCGGGCAACGAGTCCGCCCATGCTGTGTGCAAGCACGCACAATTGTCGGAATTCGAGCTGGTTCTGCAAAGCGGTTATCATGTGGTGTAACAGCTCGCTCTGACGTTCCAGGCGCGTGCCGGTCGGGTAGAAATAGACCCATGGCTGGTAACGGGATCGGTCGAGGCCTTCGATCAGGAAACGGAAGTCGGTCGGGTTGCCCCCGGACCCATGCACGAACAGAATGGGGGTCTTGTCACTGGCATATTCCTGGAGAAAATAGAGGCCCGCCCCCGTGTCCGGCAGGAACTCCTGCGGGACCCAAAGACCCCAGCGGACGTTGGTCGCCGAAAAGCGGGGATCATCCAGGCTGACGACTTGACCCACGTGGTAGTGGCGAAGCTCCGTGGCGATATCGGACGTCGGGTTGATGATCTCCAGGTACCTGCGCCAATCGGGTAATCCGCTCCACGCCGGTTTGCCCGCGGCTGCCGTCAACAGGACAAGCCCGGCCAGAGCCAGTGTTCTCAGATGCTTCGATTCGAGATGCCTCACACCCGACCTCCATTCCACCTGCAGCATAATAACACACCCAGGAAAGCTTTTTCAAATTCCGCCCCGAAATGATATAGTCACAACAGTGCCCCTGATGGCTGCCGGCGGGCTGAAGCAAACAATAAAAACGGGAGATGAAGGTATGAACTCGAGAAAAACATGGAGACGAAATTGCATCTGCTTGCTGTCGCTGATGTTGCTGGTTCTGATGACTGCCTGTGCCGGGAAGGGGGGCAAATCGGAACCTCAAGCCGGGAGCGAGGTCAAACCGGATGCGAAGGCGGCAAAAGACATGGATCCACCTCTCGCCAAGCCGTATCGGGTGATTGTCGTTGCCGATTTTGAAACCTCTGCCGAGATCGCCAAGGACTACCCGGATGCAACCCGGGAGTGTCAGGCCAATACGATTTCAGGATTGAAAGAAAAGAAATTCTACCAAGCGGTTGAAAGTGGTAAAGCCACCATGGCCCGCCGTGACGGTACCCTTCTGGTTAAAGCCAAAGTGGCCGACATGCGAATCGTCTCCGGGCATGCCCGTATGTGGGGAGGAGCGTTTACCGGCAGTTCGTTCATGGAAGTCGACCTCGTGCTGATCGACGCGGCAACCAACACGGTAGTTCGTGAAAAGAAATTATCCAGCGCTAATAATCCATGGGCCGCTGCCTGGGTCGGTGGGGCCAGTGACCAAAGCCTGCCGGCGGATACGGGGAGAATGCTGGCTGAATACGTTTATTCGGTCATGCCGAAATAGTAAATATACAGGTTGCGGGGGTTCAGAGTTCAGGGTTCAGGGGTTCAACTGATTTTCATGTTTTTCCAACCGTGAACCGTGAACCTGAGCAGTTAAGGTCCACGCTTTATGTTTCTGCCTGGCGGTCGAAGCGACCGAAGCGGGCCCACGCGATGACCATGGTCACCGCAAAAAAAACGGCCAGGTAGAGCAGTTCGTGCCGGACCGACCCCAATGTGCCCTCGCGCACCGAGATTTCCACCAGTGCATTGAGTCCCCAGGCCAAAGGCGAGAATGTGCTGATCGTCTGCATGACCGGCGGCATGACATAGACCGGGACCATTATGCCGCCCAGGGCGGCTGCGCAGACCACCGAGACCGCCCCGAACATGGTCGCCTGCTCCAATGTGCGGGCGAGGGTGCCGAGCATCAGGCCGTAGCCGCAGGCCGCCAGGGCGACCATCGTCACCGTAACTATTAAGGCCGTGGTGTCGGAGCCAAGGCTGAGAACGGGGGTTCCCAGCAGCGGCAGCCCCGCTTTTCCCATCAGGACGATGAACAGGAATTGCGCCCAGCAGACGGTGACGTAGGCGCCCAGTTTTCCCACGAGAAGGGTGATGTAGGGAACCGGCAGCGTTCGCAGCCGTGCGAGGGTGCCGTCCTTGCGTTCCCGAATGATGGCTCCCCCCAATGGGAGCACGATGAAAAAAATACCGAACACCGACCAAGCCGCAACGTTTTGCTGGACCGAGGTCGGCAGCTTCTTCAAACGGCTTTGCTCTGCTACGACATCCATCAACCGCCGACGTCCCCAGCCCGAATCCATTTGAAGTTTGGGGATGGTCGCCGGGTCCAGCGGAATCCGGCCGGCAAGCGCACTCAGCGTCTGCTGGAACCGGACCGGCA
>JBFYWS010000195.1:0-6162 GCA_041310935.1 Desulfobacteraceae bacterium
CAGGGAGTACGCCTCGCTCCGCGGGATTCGTGCGCCTTGATCTTGGACTTGTTACGCAACCATCTGCCTCGCTTTGTGCGACGCCACCGGGTGGTAAGAAATGCTATCTTAGGTGAGTTGCAAACCGCGAGGCAGGGCCACCAGTGTGTCCGTGCGGGTGAAAAACACATCTATTCCGAAAGGGAGATACCGTTTCTGGTTGTCCCAATCCGACCAGAAACGGGGAGGGAGCCCGGTCGGCCACAACTGCTGGCTGCGGCCCCTGCTGGACACCTCTCGAAGGCTGCCGTTCGGCACAGAAAAACCGGGGACTTGCAGGATGAGGGTGGTGAAGCTCTCGGGCCCTTCGTCTTCCCCTAAGCAGAACTGCCCGAGAGGGGGAATGCGGAGAGGATCGGCGACGAACGCAACCCGGGCCATGCACGGCTCCGTAACCAGGCTGCAGGCGCAGGTCTGCTGCAGCCAGGCCGCTGGGTCCGAGTCCCAGCAAAGGTCCGTCCAGACGGGTGTTTCCGGGTTGACCCAGGTTGCCAAGAGCGCCGCTGAGGCGCTGTTCAGCGGCCATGGGAGGGAATCGGGCTGCGGCAGGTGGACGGCGGCGCCCGGGTGTTTCAGAGCGGTCACGACAGCCTGAAACGTGCCGGGAGCAGGATCCTCCGCGGCGATCGGCAACCACTGGATGGCATGGGACCTGACCACGTCTGGCCTCCTTGCTGGAAAAAGCAGGTTGGTTTGTTACAGATGAATACCGCGGTGTTGTTAGGCGGGAATTAAGAAAAAGCTAGAAATTGGATAAATGAGACAACGTCAAGCGGACTCCGGGTCCCGCGGCAGGTGGATGGTGAAAAGGCTTCCTTCACCCAGGCGGCTCTCCACCGTGACGTGGCCGCCGTGGGCCTGGGCGATGTGTTTTACGATGGATAGCCCCAGGCCCGTCCCGCCGAGCGCCCGGCTGCGCGCCTTGTCGACGCGGTAAAAGCGTTCGAAGAGCCGCGGCAGATGCTTCTTCTCGATACCGATCCCGTGGTCCCGCACGCTGAGCCGGATTTCATTGCCGGAAGTCCTTGACTGCAGCAGCACGGTCTTGTTGGGATCGCTGTATTTGATGGCATTGTCGAGGAGGTTTACCACGGCCTGCTCGAGGAGCACCGGATCCACCATCGCCGAAAGCCCCTCGGCTACCGCGAGCTCGATCTGGATCCGCTTCTCGTCGGCCCGCGGCCGGCAGATCTGTATGGCGTTCTGGGATATGTCGCGCAGGCGGGTTTTTTCGCATTTGATGTCGCCGCGCTCCCCCTCGTTTTCAATGCGCGAGAGCATCAGCAGATCTTCGATGATGGTGTTCAGCCGGTCCACGTGCCTGGAGATGATGCCGAGAAAGCGCTCCGCCTCCTCGGGGGTGGCGACGGTGTTCTGGTGCAGCGTCTCCACGAACCCCTTGATCGCCGTGAGGGGTGTTCTGATCTCATGGGAGACGTTGGCGACGAAGTCGCGGCGCATGTCTTCCAGGCGTCGCAGCTGGGTGACGTCGCTGAACACGATGAGCATGCCGATCGGCTCCGGCCCCATGTCGAGCAACGGTGCGCTCTTGATGTTCAGGATGCGCTCGCCGTTTTGGTAGACCGCGATGTCGTCCTCCACGGGGGTGCGGCTTTTCAAGGATCGGGTGACGAACTTCTGGATGGCGAGGTTGCGGATCGCCTCCGGGATGCTGCGGCCCCGTACTTTTTCAGGGTCGATGTCGAACCACCGTGCCGCGGCCTGGTTCACGCTGATGATGCGCTCATCGCGGCTGACGGCGATGACGCCCTCGAGCATGCTGGAGAGCACGGCTTCCAGTTGGTTGCGCTGGCTGACGACGGTCTGCAAGCGGCTTTCCAGCTGGGCGGCCATGCGGTTCAGGGATTCGGCCAGGCCGGCCAGCTCCTCGGAGTCGGGTATCGCCAGGCGGTGCGCCAGTTCGCCCTCGGCCAGGCGCGCGGCGCCCTGTTTGAGCTCATCCATTTTCCGCCCGTACTGCCGGGAAATGGCGAGCGTCACCCCCAGCGCCAGGAGGGCGACGATGCCGCCGATGACCCAAAACTCCGTCCGTATCCGTGCAACCTGGGCTTCCATTCGTGCAAGCGGGATGGCCGCCCGAACCACACCGATCGGCTGCGAATCCCTCTTGACGGCAACGGCCATGTATACGACGTTTTGCTGCAGGGTGTTGCTGAAGCGCCGGGAGGTGGCCTTGCCGTTTGCCAGGGCACCGGCAATCTCCGGCCGGGAAGCGTGGTTGTCCATGTTCTGAGGGGTTTCCCACGTGTCGCCGATGACGGTGCCGGAGGGCAGAATGACGGTGAAGCGAGTTTCAGAGGCCTTTCCGGAGAGCTTGCAGATGGAATCGACGGCGGCCGGGTCCGGCGGGTCCAGATACCGAACGATCTGGTTTTCAATCAGGCGTGCGCGATCGAAAAGCTCGACCACGGTCTCTTGCTCAAGAAACGCATCCAGCGAGTGCGTAAAATACCAGCCGGCCGCCACCAAGGCGCCCAGCGCAATGAAGATGTAGGAAAAAAACAGGCGCCAGACCAGTTTCCTGGGCTTTCTCATGGCTTTTCCTTGAAGCGGTAGCCCACGCCGCGCACGGTCTCGATGTAATCTCCGTAAGCCCCTAATTTTTTGCGCAAGCCGACCACCTGGACGTCGACACTGCGGTCGGTGACAGGGTAGTCGCTGCCGCGCACGGCATCGACGATCTGGGAGCGGGTGAAGACCCAGCCCGGCCGGCGCGCCAGGACGCTGAGCAGCTGGAACTCCGTGTAGGTCAGATCCACGGCTTCGCCGCCGGCGAGCACCGTGCGGCGCCCCGGGTGGATCTCGAGCTCGTAGATCGTGATGACCTTGGTGTCGTCCGGGGTCGCCGTGGACCGCCGCCGCAGCACGGCCTTGACCCGCGCCGTCAGCACCCGCGGGCTGAAGGGTTTGGTGATGTAGTCGTCGGCCCCGATTTCAAGCCCGGAGACGACGTCCGCATCCTCGCCCTTGGCGGTCAGCATCACGATCGGCACGCTTTTGGTCCTGGCGTCAGCCTTCAGCGCCTTGGCCACCTCCAGCCCGTCCAGCCCGGGCAGCATGAGGTCCAGCACGACCAGGTCAAACGTTTCGCGCTTCGCCTTCTTCAAGGCCTCCTCGCCGGTTGCCGCCAGGGTCAATTGGTAGCCTTCGCGGGCCAGGTGAAAGCGAACCAGCTCCAAAATGTCCTCTTCATCGTCAACGACCAGGATGCGCTCTTTGGCCATGCCGGATTATCCTTTTTGGGGTTGACTCAGATTAGCGTCATTTTTTTCGCTTATCAAATTATTTGTTTGATATTGGCGTCGTGTTAGTCCCGGATGAGATTACGGTTAGAATCGGAAAGCCCGGTCAAGGCGCTCTTGCTGAACTTGTAAATAGTTCCTTACACTTTGCCGCCTATCCCATTTCGCGATCCCGATTTTCGGACCGTAGCGCATTCCTACGAGGAACCCCGAAGCTCGATTAGGAACTATTCGGAATTTTCTAATAATTGACAAGTAGTTCTTGTGAGTTGCCTCCGGAGTCCGTTCACTCTCCTGGCAAATGCATTGAATTTGGTGGTTGACGTTCTGTTTTGAGGTACCGACTCGCCGTTTACGCTGGCATGGTGGCTATGCCATTGACGCAATTGAACAATCGGACAGGACTCGAAACGCATGATCCAAGGCCTCGAAACCACTTCGCTGGACCGGATGGGAGGGGCGGGGGAAAAAGTATTGACAGAGCCGGCAGATCTTACTATATATGAACATATTCTCATATATAAACCGGATAAAATGATGACATCAGCAGAAGTGCACCATTCAGGCACCGAGAACAAACACGCTCGTGTGGTTCACCCGGATCGAGTCGCCCACGCTCAGCGGGAAGCGTCCCCTGGAGATGAACTGGAACGATTGTCGCTGATCTACAAGGTCCTGGGGGACCCCAGCCGGCTTAAAATTGTGATGGCTCTGCGCCGGGGGGAAATGTGCGTCTGCGATTTAGCAGCCTTGACCGGTATCAGCGAATCGGCCGTTTCACACCAGTTGCGCCGTTTCAAAGATCTGTCTCTGGTGAAAACGCGACGCAACGGCCAGGTGGTGTACTATTCCCTCGACGACAAGCACGTGGTGCTGCTGCTCGACATAGGGTTGCGGCATATCCGTGAAAAATGACGACTTTGTAAAAAGCAGGTTCTGGCGCACAGCGCCATCCTGTTAGAAATGAAGTGCCGCCTTTGTGGGAGTGGCTTCCAGCCACGATCATCGCGGCAAGATGCCGCTCCCACATAAAACCTACAACTTCCTCGGAAGTCGTTAACTATAGAGAAGGCACCGGTGATGGATTTTCTGTTCGACATGCTGCGCGAGTCGTGGCACCTGCTGCTCGACGCCAGCGTCTACATCCTTTTCGGACTCTTGGTCAGCGGGCTTTTCCGGGTCTTTCTCAGCCCGGACACGATCGGCCGGCATCTCGGGCACGGCCGCTTTTCGTCCGTGTTCAAGGCCGCGCTGCTGGGGGTTCCCATCCCGCTTTGAAGTTGCGGGGTGCTGACCGCGGCCGTGTCGCTGCGGAAACAGGGTGCGACCAAGGGCGCTACCACGGCTTTTCTGATTTCGACGCCGGAGTCCGGGGTGGACTCCATCGCGGTGACCTATGCCCTGCTCGACCCCATCCTGACGATCGCCCGGCCCGTGGCGGCCTTCACCACGGCATTTGTCGCCGGCGTCATCGAGAATCTGTTCAGCTACCGTAGCGGGACGTCCGAGATCCCTCTGCATCAGCCCTGCCCGGTGGACGGCTGCTGCGACGGAACCGACTGCGCCCCGCAAACCCACAAGAACCATCACAGCTTTGCCGAAAAGCTGCGCAGCGGCGTGCGCTATGCCGTCTCCGAACTCTGGGCCGACATCGCCGTGTGGTTTTTCATCGGCTTGCTCCTGGCCGGGGCCATCACGGCCGTCATCCCGGAGGACGCCATCGGCCGCACGGTCGGCTCGGGGCTGCCGGCCATGCTCATCATGCTGGCCGTGGGTATTCCCCTCTACATCTGCGCCACCGCATCGACTCCGATCGCAGCGGCTCTGATCCTGAAGGGGATCAGCCCCGGCGCCGCTCTGGTGTTTCTGCTGGCCGGCCCCGCCACCAACGTGGCTACCTTGACCGTGCTCGTCAACATCCTCGGCAAACGCGCGACGGTGATCTATCTCCTGGCGATCGCCGTGTGCGCCGTGTTGTTCGGCCTGGCGGTGGATCAGGTCTACGCCGTTTTAGGCATATCCGCCAAGGCCGTGGCGGGCAAGGCCGCGGAAATTATCCCCGCCGGGGTTCAATGGGTTGCCGCCGCGGTGGTTCTGGTCATATCGGTCAAGCCGGTCGCCGCCAGGCTGTGCGCCCTGCTCAAGCGCCCCAAGCCCTCGGGAAAAAATCATGTCGCGGCAATTCCGGCGCCAGCCAAGGAGAACATCAGCACGCCGACCGCCTGCAGCGGGTCCACCTGAGGCTGCGCGCCAGATCCGGTCGGGAACCGGATAAAGTAGCAGGGTGTCACTCCATTTCAAACCTGTTCTCGCCGCAAAAGACATACGCCCCGACGCCTTCGGCCAGGCAGGCCAGCCCCATGTTGAGCCGCGATGTGAGCTCAACGGCGAGGACGGTCGGTCGGGAGACGGCAAAGATCATGGGGATGCGGGCCCGGGCGGTTTTTTGCACCATCTCATAGCTGACACGCGAGGAGAGCACGGCCAGGGCGGCATTCGGAAGGCTTCCCTCAAGCAGCGCCTTGCCGATGGCCTTGTCGAGGGCGTTGTGGCGGCCGACGTCCTCGGCGACACAGAGGATGTTCCCGTCCCGGTCGCAAAGTGCCGCCGCATGGGCGGCGCGGGTCCGGTCCCGAACCGGTTGGTTCGCGGCCATTGCGTCAAGGCCGGCCATGGCGTGGCGCAGGCCCATCCGGACCCCGCCGGGCACGGGCCGGATGCTCTGATAGAGTTCCTGGACAAGCTCCTTGCCGCACAGGCCGCAGCTGCTCTGGCTGATGTAGTTGCGCCGCTCCAATATCGATCCGATCAGCTCCCGCCGCGCCGGCGTGAGCGTCACCGTGGCCACGTTGGTGGCCTC
>JBFYWS010000215.1:0-4697 GCA_041310935.1 Desulfobacteraceae bacterium
TCGGCAAAGGCGTCGCCGATCGCGTCGATCTGCTCCGGTGTGTGGCCGGCACTGACGCTGCAGCGCAGCAGTGAGCTGCCGTCCGGGGATGCCGGCGGCACTACCCAGTTCACGTAAACCCCGCGTTCGAGCAGCATTGACCACATGGCGAGCGTTTGCTCGCGGTCGGCCAGACGGACGGCGATGATGGGGCTGGGCTCCGGCCCGAGGCTGAACCCCAGCGACGCCAGGCGGCCATAGAGCCGGCGGGATTGCTCCCACAGGCGGTGGCGCAGCTCCGGGTGCGCCTGCAGCAGGGCGAGAGCCTTGCGGGTGGAGGCGACGATCGAGGGGGAGGGTGAGGCCGTGAACACGTAAGGCCGGTTGGCGTAGCGGATGAGATCCAGCTCGGGGTGGTTGCTGGCGCAGTAACCGCCGATGGCCCCCAGGCTCTTGCTGAAGGTGCCGATGGTGAAGTCCACATCCGATTCGACGCCGGCCTCTTCGGCCAGACCCCGGCCGTGGTCGCCGAGCACTCCCAGAGAGTGGGCCTCGTCCACCAGCAGGAAAGCGCCGTAGGTGCGTTTCACGGCGGCGATGTTCGCCAGCGGGGCGCGATCCCCGAGCATGCTGTAGATGCCTTCGACCACCACGATGGTGTTCGCCGCGCGCGCGCCGAGACGCCGCAGACGTTTTTCCAGGTCGGCCGGGTCGTTGTGGCGGAAACGAATGATCTCGGCGCCGCTCAGTCGGCAGCCGTCGTAGATGCTGGCGTGGGAGTCCGCGTCGATCAGCAGCACGTCGCCGGGGCCGGTCAGGGTTGCAATCATGCCCAGGTTGGCCACGTAGCCGGTGGAAAAGACGATCACGCTGCGGTACCCGAAGAACTCCGCCAGCTCCCGTTCGAGCTCCATGTGCCCCTGGTAATTGCCGTTGGCGGCCCGCGACCCGGTCGTGCCGGTGCCTTCCGAACGCAGTGCCTGGCAGGCGGCCTCGACGCACTCCGGGTGGAACGTGAGTCCGAGGTAGTTGTTGGTCCCGGCCAGGATGGTCCGGCGGCCGTTGATGATCGCCTCGGTGGGGGAGATCACCTGCTCCATTACCACGTTGATCGAGGTCACGCCGGTTTCGGCGATCGCCCGGCGCGCTTCCGCGATCTGTTGAAACTTGTCGAATAGGGCCATGTCTACCTGTTTCCGAGGATGTGTTGAAGCTGAACGGTGAAATCCTGGACCGTGCGGATGTCGGGAAGAATGTTCAGCGGGACGGAGATGTCGAAGCGGTCCTCCACCTGTTCGATGAGACTCATCACCTTCAGGGAGTCGAACTCGAGGTCGGCCACGAGATCCGAGCCTTCGGCCACGGTGCGGCCCGCGGGGGCGAGCGGTCGAATCAGCTCGATGACGCTCTTCAGAATCTCATCGTAGGAATACATGCGCGGCTCCTGGTTCGACGGCGGCTCGAATGATGTTAGAAGTGGTTTCATAACCCCGTCTGACACCCGATGGTCCGCCGCAGGCGGACTGCGCGTTCGAATCGGCCTGCGCCTTGCCCTCGAACGTGATCCGAGGCTATGAAACAACTTCTATTCATCCCGGTCGGCGCGAAGGGCATCGATGGTCAGGCGCATCCCTGCTTCCAGGCGGATGCGCGGCGTCCAGCCGGTGGCCTCCCGCAACGGGGCGTCATGGCAGACCCAGTCCGGGTGAGTCAGTTCGCGCACCTTGCCGGGAGTCAGCATCGGCAGGGTGCCGCAGAGTTGTGCCAGCAGAAGATTGCCAGCCGCCGCGGCCCTGAGCAACGCCAGGGGGACCCTCAGCGCACGCACGGGCCGGCGCAGAATGCGGGAGACCGTGGTCATGACCTCTTCCCAGGAATAACCGCCCGGGCGGCCGTCATGGATCTCGAAAGGCCCCGGCGCCCAATCCGGCCGCGCGAGCGTTTGCCGGATCGCCTCCGCCAGGTCCTCCACGTACAGCATCGAAAAACGCGCAGCGCTGCTGCCAAGGACCGGTGCCACCCCGTGCTGCATGCACCGCAAGAGCGGTGCCATTTCGCGGTCCCCCGGCCCGTACACCGCCGGCGGCCGAAAGATGGTCGTTGCCATCGGCCCGGACAGCGTGCGCAAGGTGTCTTCACCGCTGCGCTTGCTCGCCGCGTAAAATGAGAGTTCCGGCTCGCGTGCGGCCAGAGAGGATATCAATAAAAAACGTGGCGTCGGATGCAATTCCCGAGCGGCTTGCACCAGTCGCGCCACGCCTGCAACATTGACTTGATTGAACTGTTCGGCCGAAGCCCCCCGCACCGCGCCGGCACAGTGCACCACGGCGGACGCCCCCTTAAGCAGCCGCCTCAGGCTGTCCGGGTCTGAGAGGCTGCCGCAAACCCAACGGATCCTGGCATCGTCACTGCCGGATTGCGTCTGCGGGGCTCGGCGGCGGTGCAGTGCACGAACCTCCCATCCGGCGGAAACCAGCTGCCGCCGCAGGGCAGTTCCGATAAATCCGGTGGCCCCGGTGAGGGCCAGCGTGCGGGGCATACCACACGTCAGCGATCAACGCCCGTCGCATCTGGCGAAAACAGCGACGATCGCGATGACCGCTTCATTTTGAGGGCGATGTGAAAATGGCTCATCGTGCCGGGTCCTGAGAATCCCAGGGGATCCGATTCACGAGGCCCTGCGGCGCAAGGCGTATGTCTCGTAAATTGCGCCGGGTTGCTCGGTCTTGCCGTCCGCGACGCGCTGCAGGAAATCCTTCTTCGCTCCCGACCGGGAAAGCTTTCCGGACGTGGTGCGCGGCAGCGTGTTGCGCGGAACCAGTTCGATAAAACAGTCGATCCCCAGGTCCTGGCGGATAAGGGCCTGGAGGCGGGATACCAGTTCATAACGCTTGGCCTCGTTGGAGTCCCGGCACTCGATGACGAGGACGGCCTTGTCGTCGCCGTCAGGTGCGGATACCGAGAAAGCCGATGCGTCGCCGGTTCGCACCTCGGGCTGGCTTTCGGCGATGTACTCCATGTCCTGGGGCCAAATGTTGCGCCCGTTGATGATGATCAGGTCCTTTTGGCGGCCGGTGATGACGATGCTGCCGTCGACGACGTAGGCGAGATCGCCGGTGTTCAGCCACCCCTCCGGCGAAAGCACCTCGCGCGTAAGGGCCTCCTCGCCGAAGTACCCGGACATGACGCTCGGGCCTCTCACGAAGAGGGTTCCCACATGCCGCTCGGGCAGCGCGCGTCCGGCGTCGTTCCGGACCGCGACGTCGTAGCCGGGCAGCGCGAAGCCGCACTTGACCAGGCTCTTGGTCTGGGAAGGACCGCTCTGCGCGGTAAGCGTTGCCGGGCTCGCCTCCTGGGATTCGGCCATCTGCTCGGCATCGACGAGGTCCAGCTGGACGCCTTGGTCGAGGGGTGAGAAGCTGACCGCCAGCGCGCACTCGGCCATTCCGTAGCAGGCCGTGAAGGCATTGGGGTTGAAGCCGCTCGGCGCCAGCATCGATGCAAACCGGGCCAGCGGTTCGGGGCGGATGGTTTCCGCGCCGACGCCGGCGATCCGCCAGGAACTCAGGTCGAACTGGTCGGCCGTGTCCTCCCGCAGCCGCTGGACGCAAAGCTCGTATCCGAAGGGCGGCCCGAAGGAAACCGTTGCGTGATTTTGGGATATCAGCGTCAGCCACAGGCGCGGCCGCATTCCGAAGTCGCGGGTTTTCAGGTAGTCGACCGTCACCTGGGAGGCCATCGGCGATAGAACGAGGCCGACCAACCCCATGTCATGATAGTAGGGCAGCCAGGACATGCTGCGGTCGCCTTTACGGACCTTGACGCCGTTGCGGATGATGTTGGCCAGGTTGTTCATGACGGTGCGCTGGGTGATCATGACACCCCGCGGAAAACGCGTGCTGCCCGACGTGTACTGCAGGTAGGCCAGCTCGTCCGGACCGGAAGGAGTGACCGGGCCCTGCGCCTTCGGGAGCTCGGCAAACCGCTCCGGAGTGCCGACAAACGTCAAAGGCAAGCCCTCGGTGGCTTCGGTCAAAAAGGATAAAAACATGGCCGGGGCGATGGCCACTTCCGCCCGGCAGGTCAGCAGCAGGCGCCGGAGCTGCGCGACGTAGGATTTGTGTCCGCCCAGGTGGATCGAGGCGGGCAGGGGAACCGGCACCATCCCGGCGTACTGACAGCCATAAAAAAACCGCAGGAAGTCCGGGCAGGTCTCCGCCACCAAGGCCACCCGGGACCCGCGCGGCAGGTTCAGACCCATGAGCTGGCGGGCGATCTCAAAGGCTTCATCCCGCAGCGTCGCATACGGCAGGACGGCCTCGAGTTGTCCCCTGCCATTGTAGAAGTTGGCGCCTGTTTCTCCGCGTGCGGCATAGTCCAACGCCTCCGCCAGAGAAGAGAAATCACCATACCTCAAAGGTAACTGATGTTCGGTCGGTGTCGCCTCCATAATGATCCATCATCCTCTTTGGTTTCTATGCAGGATTTGAGAATCAGCTCCGATCAACCACGTCTCACAACCGCAGTGACACGAGACTCACGGTGCACCGATCAATCCCTTCCATCTGAAATCGGCAAAACAAATTCTGAAAGATGTATATCAATTAAACGGGGTTGTCAAATCCCAAACGCATCTTGCTATCTCAAGGTGCTGATTATAACCCGAGAATCTTTTAAAAGCTAACCCAAAAATTGCGACGAACTAATAAACCATGTTT
>JBFYWS010000233.1:0-6929 GCA_041310935.1 Desulfobacteraceae bacterium
CTCCAGAGCACCGTGCTCACGGCCGCCATCGGCCTGCCGCTGCTGCCGCTGATCTTCTGGCTGGTGCCGCGGCCGGAAGGCGAAGGCCTCGCCAGCCACGGGTTCTTCGGCTCGATTCGGGAAGCGTTGGGCAGCGCCTGGAAGCCCGTTTTCAATGTCTGGGTGGTGATGGTGCTGCGGGCCTTCACCAGCGCGACCTTCGCCACCTTCATCCCGATGCTCTACTCCCAGTCGGGACACTCGCTCGTTGAGATCGGCACGGTGGTGTCGCTTTACACCCTGGCCGGCTCCGCCAGCGGCCTTTGCGCCGGCCACATGGCGGACCGGATCGGCTACAAACCGGTCTTTATGGTCAGCAATGCGCTGTCGGCGCCTGCGTTGCTCTTGTCGGTCTTTCTCGGCGGTGCGTGGATCTATCCGAGCGCGTTTCTGGCGGGTTTCTTTTCCATGGCTATCCTGCCCCTGGGAGTGGCCATGGCGCAGGAACTGGCACCCAAGGGCAAGTCCATGGTGTCGAGTCTGATGATGGGGCTGGCGTTAGGCACCGGCGGGATCATGAGCCCGATCGTCGGCAAACTCGCCGACATCTACACGGTCAAAGACGTTCTCGCCTGGCTGCCGGTGGTTCCGCTGGTGAGCATGCTTCTCGTCGTACGGCTTCCGAACATCGGCGGGTCCAACAGAAGCAGCGCCTGACGGCGGCGTTAGGAGCGGCCTACAGGCCTTGCCGAAGAGTTCCTGCGGAACTCGAGGAACGCTGCGATTTAGGCCAGCAATAATTCATAAAATATAGTTCCGCACCGTCCTGGTTTTTAAGTTGCCGGCCACCCTGCCCCGCCTCATCCGCGCGTCAACACCACGACGACAATCAAAATGGCCAGCGCCCAGCGGTACAGCACGAAAATGGTGGTCGGGTGTTTCTGCAGGAAGCGCAGGAGGTATTTGATACACAGATAGCCGAAGCGAAGGCATCATGTGTTTTACGCTGCGGCAGGGCGCTTGTGAAACCACGGCCTTTCGGCTTCCAATTGAGCCGCCAGGCGAAAGAGAACGGCTTCGTTCGCGGTCCGCGCCATGAACTGGATGCCGGCGGGAAGCCCGTCGCGAGCCCAGTGCAGCGGCACCGACATGGCGGGCAGTCCGGTGATGTTGGCGAGTTGTGTGAAGGGTGTGCGCGCCATGTTTTGAACGGCGAGCCGATCGGTGATGCCGCTCTTACGCAGAAGCCTTCCAAGCCCCAGGGCGTTGACCATTTTCAATCCGGCGATTTCGATCGGCGTCGGCGTAAGCTCACCGATCCGCGCCGGCGGCTGGGCAACGGTCGGCGTCACGTAAATGTCATAGGCTTCAAAAAATCGTCCCGTGACCCGTGCGGCCCTGCCCCACAGCCGCTTGGCGTGTGCAAACGAACCCGCCGATGCGGCGCGCCCCAGCAGCCCGAGGGCCCAGGTTATGGTTTCCACGTCCTGCGCGGTGGCCTTCCGGCCGAGCACGATCTCCAGATCTTCGAGGTCCGCTGCAACCTCGCCGTAATACAACTCGAAAAAACTCCGCGCAAGGGCCATGCCGTCTATATCGGGTTCAGCCTCCTCGACGTCATGCCCGAGCCGGTGCAGCAGGATAGCGGTCTCCAGCACGGCCTTGACGTATTCCGGGTGCACCGGAGTGCCCATGGGCGAGCGGGTGCTGAAGGCGATTCGCAGCCGGCCCGGCTCGCGCCGCACCTCCTCGCTGAAAGACCGCTCGGGTGGGGCAATGTTGAACGGCGCGCCCACGTCCGGCCCGCAGACTGCATCCAGCATGGCGGCACTGTCCCGCACGCTGCGGGTCAGGACATGCTCGACCACGGCCCCCTGCCATATCTCGCCGAAATCAGGCCCCGTCGGCGTCCGGCCGCGGCTGGGCTTTAATCCAAAAAGCCCGCAGTAGGCGGCCGGGATGCGGATGGAGCCGCCGCCGTCCCCGCCGCCCGCCAAGGGCACCATACCGGCTGCCACCGCCGCGGCAGATCCCCCGCTCGAGCCGCCCGGGGTGCGGCTCACATCCCACGGATTGCGCGTCGGCCCGAAGAGTTCCGGCTCGGTGAAGGCGACGAGCCCGAATTCCGGGGTGTTGGTTTTACCGAGAATCACGACCCCCGCGGACTTGTATCGGCGCACCAGTTCGCTGTCGTGATCCGGCACGAAGTTCCGGCAGGCCTTGGAGCCGAAGGTGAGCGCAACCCCGGCATAGGCCGAGAGCAGGTCCTTGAGCAGAAACGGGACTCCGTGGAAAGGCCCGGCGGGCAGCGGCTGCGCAAGACTCTGGCGCGCGAGGTCGAACATCGGCGTCACCACGGCGTTGAGCGCGGGGTTGCTGCGTTCGATGCGTGCGACAGCCTCCTCGCAAACCTCGCCGGCCGACACTTCGCCCCGACGGATCAACTCCGCCAGACCCATACCGTCGTAGCGGTCATATTCCTTGAAACCGTTCATTTAAAAAATCTGAAAAGTTTTTTACCAGGCGTAGTTTTCTTTCTCGATGATGGTCGCAACCCCCTGTCCGCCGCCGACACAGGCGTTGGCGCAGCCGTAGCGGCCGTTCTTCGCGTTCAGGATGCGCGCGAGGGTTCCCACCAAACGGATCCCGGTCGCCCCCAGGGCATGCCCGATGGCCGTGCCGCCGCCCATGACGTTGACCTTGTCCGGGGCGATCCCCAGCTCCTTGATGCAGTTCAGGGCCACGACGCAGAAGGCCTCGTTGATCTCCCAGAAGTCAATGTCAGCGGCCTGCAACCCGGCGGCGCCGAGCGCCTTTTGGCTGGCGGGTACCGGGCCCGCGCCCATGATGGTGGGGTCCACACCGGCAAACCCGACGGAGCGCAGCGTGGCCAGAGGCTTGATGCCTTTCTTTTTGGCCGTTTCCTTGGACATCAAGATCATGGAGGAGGCGCCGGCGTTGAGCGGCGAGGAGTTCCCGGGCGTGATGACGCCGTCCTTCTTGAAGGCGGGCCTGAGCTCCTGCATGTTTTCGAACGTGGCGTCGTCCCGCACGGCTTGGTCGGTCTCCACGGTCATGACACTGCCGTCGGCCTGCTCGGCCTGAACGGGCAGGATCTCATCCTTGAAAAACCCTTCCGCCCGGGCTTTGGCGGCCAACTGGTGGGACCGCACCCCCCAACGATCCATCTCGTCGCGCGTGAATTTCGTCTGGGAGGCCAGCTTTTCGGCCGTGAGCCCCATGTTCATGGAGGTCATCATGTCCCAATGGCTGAGGGCGGGGTCGAGGAAAAGGCCCATGTTGGGCGAAATCAGGCCCCGCTCGACCTGGGTCATCCCCATGGGCACCCGGGTCATGTGCTCCAAGCCGCCGACGAGTACGATGTCCGCGAAGTTCATGGCGATCTCCATGAACCCGATCTGGATGCCGGCCATGGACGAGCCGCACTGCTGGTCGACGAATTTGGCCGGAATCGTCTTGGGCAGGTTCGTCATGAAGATCGGAATCCGCCCCCCGTAGAGCCACTGCTCGCCTACGGCGACAGCGCAGCCGACGATGAAGTCGTCGATCTCCTCTGCCTTTATCCCGGACCGTTTGATCACCTCGGGCAGCACCTTGGCCAGGAGCTCATCGCCTCTCATCTTGCAGAACCAGTCCCGGGCCGGTTCGGTGGGCCGGGAGCGCGACAACGCCGTTCTCATGTAGCCTGCAATCACAACCTCTCTCATTGGGTCTCCTCCCTTTTTCGTTTTGAAGTGGTTTCATAACCCCGTCTGACACCCGATGGCGGTGTTGCAGGCCTCTCGAAATGCTCACATACTGGCGTGTATGCTGCGCTTTCGAATCGGCCTGCGCCTTGCCCTCGGGTGTGATCCGAGGTTTTGAAACCGCTTCTAAGCATTCTATCGTTTTCGTGAGTGCTCAGGTGTTTAGGCTGAAGGCTGAAGCCGTGTTGGATCCCGCGTGGTTTATCCTAAAAAGCCTTCAGTTTTCAGCCTTCAGTCTATCTTATGCGATCACTCCTTGTAAAACGTCCTCCCGGCGCCGGCCATTTCCTGGATCAGGGCAGCGGGTTTGAAATGCGCTCCGTATTGTTTTTCGAGTTCGGCAAGCGTGCGCTGAACGTTCTGCAGCCCCCACCGATCCGCGTAGCGCAGGATACCGCCGCGGTAGGGCGGGAAGCCGGTGCCGTAGATCATGGCGAGATCCATGTCCTGGGGCCGGTCGCAGATGCCCTCCTCGATCATGAACGCCGCCTCGTTGATGGCGGCGGCGAGCATCAATTCGATGATCGCTTGGGCGGAGGCCTTTTTCGGCGTGACGCCCTGCGCGTTCAGATAGTTCCGGACGGCGTCGCCGACCTTGGGATTGGGTGCGGGCGTGGGACCGCTGTAGTCCATGTACCCCGAGCCGGTTTTGCGCCCGTAGCAGCCGGTGCGATAGATGACCTCGGTCAGCGGGTGGACTTTCCAGCGCTCGCCCAGCCGCTGCTCGAACGTTTTGTTCACGTGATAGTTGATGTCGATGCCGGTCAGGTCGGAGAGCGCCGCCGGCCCCATGGGCATGCCGAAATCCACCATGGCCGCTTCGATGGCCGCTGGGTCGACACCGTCGGCCATCAGGTAGACAGAGCCGCTCATCAGCCCCAGCAACTGGCGTGACACGTAGAAGCCGGGGCCGTCATGCACGACGATGGGGATCTTCTTGATCACCCGGGCAAACGCAACACTCGTTGCGAGCGTTGGGTCGGATGTCTTCTGCGCGCAGATGATCTCCAGCAGCTGCATGCGCTGAGCCGGGTTGAAGAAGTGCAGCCCGATCATGCGCCCCGGGTCTTTCAGGACGGCCGCCATCTCGGTGATGGGCAGCGCGGAGGTGTTGGTGGCGAAGATCGCCTCCGGCCGGCATATGCCTTCGAGCTTTTTCCATATCTCCTGCTTGACCAACATATCCTCGAGCACGGCCTCGATCACCAGGTCGGCATCCCGGATATCCTCGAGAGCGCTGGTGGTGACCAACTGCTTCGCCAGCATGGCGTCGAGCTCCGCTGCGCTCATTTTCTTATTCTTGATGTGGTAGTCGAAGGTGCCGCGGACCGCGGCCATCCCCTTCTGCACGGCAGCATCGTTGATGTCCCAGAGAACGGCATGGAAGCCCCCGGTCAGGAGCAGGTGCACGATGCCCGAGCCCATGACCCCACCGCCCAGCATGGCGACTTTCTTGATCTGGGCCGGCTTGAGATTCTCGATGCGAGGCAGCCTTCCCGCAGACCGGGTGTTGAGGAAAATCCCGATGAGGTTCTGGGCCACATCCGAAAGCAGGCAGTCGGCAAATAGGCCGGCTTCCATCGTCAGGTCGGCGTCGAGGTCGTAGCCCAAACCCTTTTCGAGGGCTTCGATGGCCTTGAAAGGCGCCACGTACCCCTTGCCCTTGGCCGCCGTCATGAGCTTGGTGAAATCGAGCAGGGCTTTTTTCTCGGCCGCACTCGGCAGCCGGTCGTAGCGGAATCGGGTCACCCGGTTGGACCGATTGAGCTGACCGGACAGGAACCGGCCTGCCGCTTTTACCGCCGTTTCCACCAACTGACCCGGCTCCGCCAATTCATCGACCAGGGTCTGGGCATGCGCCTTCTCTGATTTGATGGCTTTGCCGGTGGTGATCATCTCGATGGCATTGGGCAGGCCGATCAGGCGCGGCAGCCGCTGGGTCCCGCCCGCCCCCGGAATGAGGCCGATCTGCACCTCGGCCTGCCCCAGATCGACACCCCGGGCGGCCACCCGGTAGTGGCAGACCATGGCAAGCTCCAGCCCGCCCCCCAGGCAGTTGCCGTTGATCGCGGCAATCACGGGCTTGGGGCCGGTTTCGATGGAATTAAGGAACCGGTTGTTCTCCGCGAGCAGTTGCAGAATCCCGTCCCGGGACGTCACGTCTTTGATCTGGGTGATGTCGGCCCCGGCGATGAAGTTCTTCCCCGTTCCGGTCATGACGATCGCCTTCACGGCATTATCCCGGAAGGCCTCCGCCACCGCATCGGCAATCTCCCGCACAAAATGCCCCGAGAGCTGATTGACCGGCGGGTTGTCCAGCACGAACACGGCGACACCGTCCCTCACCTCGACCCTGACCGTCTTGTAGTCCGTCCTCATCTCTTGCCACCCCCTGCAGTTTGGTCTGTTCCATTGGAATATAGCGTGCAACACGCTACACGTTTAATCTATCTATAATAACAGTACAAAATGTCAAGTTTTTTTTCTTGACTTTGTTGGCGCAGGCAGGCAACATGGGGTTCGACCATCACCCAATGCCGCATCCGCCCCGGACCCCGACATGGCCATGTGACATCCCATGCGCATCAGTGAGCTTGTCAAACAAACCGGCGTCCCCAAGGAGACCATCCACTTCTACATCCGCGAAGGGCTCCTGCGCAAGCCCCGCAAATCCGGTTCGAACGCCGCCGACTACACCGGCGCCTATGTGGATCGCATTCTCCTCATAAAGGAACTGCGCGACAGTTTTTATCTGCCCATCCCCGAGATCAAAAAGATCCTGAAGCAGGCCAAGAAGCAGTCTCCCTCCGACCAGGCGGTGTCCGATCTACACAACAAGTATTTCCGCCCCCTGGAGCGATTGCTTTCGACCGAACTGGTCGGCATCGACGCCTTCCGGGAAGCGACCGGCCTCGGCCGCAAATGGCTCGCCATCATGGAAGAGTGGGGGGTCATCACCCATGGGGTGCGCGACCGCGAGCCGATCTATTCCCGGGACGACGTCATCATCGGGCGATTGATGGTCGACATGGATCGCCTGGGCTTCGGACCCAAAGACGGGTATGACCCCGAAGAGTTGAAACGCATTGCCGATTTCATCCGCGGTTTCGTGCGCAGCGCCCACCGGGAATATTACACGCGCAATCTGGAGGGGCTCTCCTCCGCCGACCTGGATGACAAAGG
>JBFYWS010000235.1:0-6702 GCA_041310935.1 Desulfobacteraceae bacterium
ATATCAATTAAACGGGGTTGTCAAATCCCAAACGCATCTTGCTATCTCAAGGTGCTGATTATAACCCGAGAATCTTTTAAAAGCTAACCCAAAAATTGCGACGAACTAATAAACCATGTTTATCGGAAATGCAAGGGTTATTCAAAAGAACCAAAATCGACTTGAAAATCCGTCCGACATGTGAAACAGTCAAAAATATGGATGTTCCGGAAAACCTTCGGCCGGCGTGACTTGAGACCAATTCGGCAGCCCCGACCGTGCGATTTGCCGCCGGGTCCCCGAACCCCTGGCGGCGGAGGTGACGCGCGCCACCACCCGTAGTGGTAACGCGCGCAACAGACCTCCCCGGCCAAGGCCTCCCGCTGCTCGGGGGGCCGTTTACGTTTCAAACAAGGCCCTGCACGGTCCGGGGCGCATCCGGCCGGGCAGACACCGTGGGGGGGAGGGTGTCCCTGCATCCTTATATTATGTTGCGGGCAAGGGGGGCCATCCCCACCTCGATTGCCCGGATTGGGCCGGCCATTCCCATAAGAGAAAAACCTTCTACATTATGGTAAGCGTTTCCACAAGCCTTTTCACTGCCGTCGTGCTGGCAGCGGACCGTACATCGGACGACCCGGTGGCGCGCGCTGCGGGAGTGCCCTGCAAGGCCCTAGCCCCGGTAGGGGGCAGACCCATGGTGCTGCGCGTGCTCGATGCGCTGAACGAAGCGCATGAGGTTGGCACGTGTTTGCTGTGTGGCCCCTCCGCCGGGATCATCGACGGTGCCCCGCAGCTCAAGGAACGGATCGCCTCCGGCGCCGTGCGCTGGATGCCGAATCAAGCCACCCCCAGCACCAGTGCATGGTCCGCCCTCAAGTCCCTGGCGCCGGAAACCCCGGTGCTGCTGACCACGGCCGATCACGCGCTGCTGAGCGCGCCGGTCGTGGATCACTTCTGCCGCGCGGCTCGGGCCTTGCGGTGCGATGTGGCGGCCGGCTTGGCATCTCACTCCCTGACGGTGGCAAGATACCCGGGCATGCGGCGGACGAAGACCCGCTTCAGCGACGGCCCCTTCTGCGGGTGCAACCTGTTTGCCTTTCTCACGCCCGAAAGCCGGGCGGCGGCGGATCTCTGGCGGCGGGTCGAACACCAGCGCAAGCAGCCGCTCAAAATGATCGGCGCGCTCGGCTGGATGATGGTGCTGCGCTACGCCCTGGGTCTGCTGTCGCTGAAGGCCGCCCTGCGGCACGTTTCGGCGCGCATGGGGCTCGAGGTCGGTGCGGTGATCCTGCCGTTCCCGGAGGCTGCCGTGGACGTCGACACGGTGAGCGACTGGCAGTTCGCGCAAGCCATCGCCGCCCGGTCCGGCACCTGAAACCGGTTCACACCGGTTCTTCCGTCGCGAGGTTCGTCGTTGATCCTGCAGCGCTACATCGTATCGGAAATCTTCAAACCCACGGTGGCCATCCTGGTGGTCCTGATCGCCATCTTTGCCAGCTACTGTGCGGTCACGTATCTGGCGGAGGCCGTCGGGGGGTTGCTGGCGCCGGACACGATCGGCCTGCTGATTCTGCTGAAGATCGGAATGGCCCTCGAGGTGCTGCTGCCGACCACTTTCTACCTTGCCACCATCATCGCCCTGGGCAGACTCTACCAGGACTCGGAGATGACGGCCTTTGCCGCCTGCGGGGTGGGAATGGGCGGCGTGCTGAAACCGGTCTTCGTTCTGGCGCTCCCGGTGGCGCTGGTGGCGGGTGCCTCGTCGCTCTACATCCGACCGGAGGCCTACGAGAAGATTTACCGCGTGAGGGATCAGGCCCAGAACGAGTTCGATATCTCGCGGCTGTCGTCCGACCACTTCCTGGAGATGCAATCGGGCAAGTTCGTCTTTTTTGCCGAGGACGTGCAAGACAAGGCCCAGGGAGCCCAGCAGGTTTTCATCCGCGTCGCCGAAGGCGACCAGCGGCAGGTGATCACCGCCCAGGGGATGACGCAGGTGCAATTGGACCCGGCCGGCCGACGGATGCTGCGTTTTCGCGACGGGACGTTTGTGCAGTTTCCGCTCAACGCCCAGGGGGGCAGGGTCACCCGGTTCGAGCGGGCCGAATACCCGTTGCCGACCGAAGAGCGGTCCGAATCCCGCTACCGCCGCAAGGCCGCCCCCACGGAAAGCCTCATCGGCTCCGAGCGGCTCGAGGACATCGCCGAAATGCAGTGGCGGCTGTCGACCCCGCTGTCCACCCTCCTGTTGGCGCTGCTGGGTGTGCCCTTGAGCCAGAGCAACCCCCGCAGAGGAAAATTCGCCAAATTGGGGCTGGCCATCGTTATTTTCGCATTTTATTATCAGCTCTTCGTGATTGCGAAGACCTGGGTTGAGAAAGGGGTGGTACCCCCCCTGCCCGGCATCTGGTGGGTGCCCGCGCTGTTGGCGGGGCTCACGGTTGTTCTGCTGTGGCGGACGGGGGAGGTGTTCTACCGCAAACCGGGATGATGGACTCCGTCAAGATCATCGACCGCTACCTCGGCCGGAACACGATCCAGGGCGTTCTGCTGGTGCTCTCCGTGCTGGTGGTGCTCTTCAGCCTCATCGAACTGCTCGTGCAGCTGAACGACGTCGGCAAAGGCGACTTCCGGATGGCGGACGCGTTCGGTTTCGTGGCCCTGACGATCCCCAAGCGCGTGGCGGACCTCATGCCGCTGGCAGCCCTGCTGGGCAGCATCGTGGCGCTGGGTCTTCTCGCCGATCACCAGGAACTCACCGCCATGCAGGTCGCCGGGATGTCCGTGCAGCGCATCTCGACCTCCGTCCTGGCGACAAGTGTCCTGATCATGCTGACGACCATCGTCATTGCCGAGTTCGTGGCGCCCCCCCTGGACCAGGAGGCCCGGGTCCGGCGCTCCCGGGCGATTTACGGTAAAGGGGTGATGATGACCAAGAGCGGCTTCTGGGTTCGCCATGCCGGTCTTCTCGTCCACGTCGGCCAGGTGTTCACCGGCGGCCGCGCCGTCGACGTCGAGGTTTACGAACTGGACGAGGCGGGCCGCCTGCGGCAGTTCATCTACGCCAGGCAGGCGATTCTTCAAGAGGGGAAGGACTGGCTGCTCCCCGACGCGGAGGTGAAAACCTTCGCCGACGACACCGTGACGACACAATCCCTGCCCGAATACCGACTGGCCTCCTTCCTGGCGGCCGGCCAGGTGGCCGTGTTAGAGCTGCCGCCCGACAGCCTGTCGCTTTCAGACCTGCAAAACTACATCCAGCTCCTGCAGGAGCGCAAGCAGAATGCGCGATCCTATGCCCTGGCCTTTTGGCAGAAGATCTGTCTGCCGGTCACGACCGGCACCATGGTGCTGCTTTCCCTCACGTTCATCTTCGGCTCCACCCGCATGCGCACCGCCGGACAGCGCATCCTCACGGGCATGCTCGTGGGCATTGTGTTCTACCTGGCCAACCAGATCCTCGGCCAGCTCGGTTTGATCCTCGAGTTGCCGCCGCTCGTCATCACCCTCGCGCCCGTGGGCATCATTCTGCTGGTGGCGCTCCGACTCCTGAAACGTGCCTTCTAGTTTTTTTCTAAACTCTTCTCCTCTGGTGGGGGGCCTGGAGCAGTTCTGTCGATCCGAGGCAAATGGGATCAGTCGAAATCCGAATATCAAATATCGAAATCCTAAACAAATCCGAAATTCGAATTCTTAAATGTTCGGGTCAGGCGGGGGTTTCGGGGCCGGCCTGGAAGTCGCCGTCGGCGGCAGGCCCGGCATGATCCTGAACGGTGATATGCCAGGCGCCGGGGGCGCCTGAGATCCGGAACACGCGGAAGCCGGCGCGGCGTTCGGGGGGGCCGCCCGCGGCCGCGGCGGAGGCAACCCCCAAAAACGCGGTTGCGCCCGATGGGCCGGGCAGGCTGGCCCTGGACCTGAGATGGCAGTGGCCATGCAGGATGAGCTCTGCGCCGTGCGCTGCGATGACCGCTTGGAACGCGTCGGCGTCGGTCAGCCGTTTGTGGGGGGAGACGGCGCGCTTCAGCGGCGGGTGGTGGATCAGCAGGACCCGGCAGGCCTGCGCGGCGCCGGCTTCGTCCAATCGGGCGGCGAGCCGCTCCAGTTGCGCGGGCCCGAGACTGCCGGCGGCCGAGAAGAGGCGCGTGGGATGGGCCGTGGTCAACCCGAACACGGCGACAGAGCCCCGCACCCGTGATACCGGATACACCGGGCGGCCGTCGGGGCCGGGGGCATCCGCGGCCATGTAGTCGGCCCAGTGCGCAAAACTCTCTTCCCAGGCCGCGGCCACCAGCGCATCGTGGTTGCCGGGTATTACCAACACGTTACCCGGGGGGCCCAGCTCCTCGAGGCATGTGCGGGCGTGCGTGAACTCGGCGGGCAGCGCCAGTTGGGTCAGATCGCCGGTCACGGCGATCAGGTCGGCCCCGACCCGCCGCACCGCCCGGATGAGGGCGGAGAGGACCTCGGGGCGGTGTGCCTGGCGGCGGCGCAGGCGCCAGCTCATGCGGCTGAAAAAGCGTTTGTTGATGAACAGGTGTGCCGGGCTGCCGGCCGGCCGGCAGATGTGAAAGTCTGAGATGTGAACGAGGGTGAACCGCGTGCCGGGCTTTACAAAACTCATGCCTGCATATATAAAGCACGATGCTCCGGTTGGCAACCGCCGGGGGATGACAGGCCGCTGGCGGGGCCGCGAAGGCGAGGAGAGGGGGGCAGCACGGCGTGGATACCGCGTCCGAAAACACATCGATGCCCGGCGTCGGCACCCCGGGGCCTGCGCCGCGACGCGGGCCGTTTCGGTTGGGGGTGATCAGCAATCCTCTTAGCGGCAGCAACAAGCGGCACGGGTTGGGTACGGTCCGCCACTTTCTGGCGGAACATCCCGGCATCCTGCATCGCGAGGCCCGGTCGGCCACCGAGGTGGCGGCGGTGCTGCGTGATTTCGCCTGCTCGGATGTGAACCTGATTGCGGTGAACTCCGGCGACGGCACGGTCCAGGCGGTGCTGACCTCGCTCTTCGCCGAGCAGGTGTTCCGGCCGCTGCCGCTGCTGGCCCTGCTGTGCGGCGGAACCACCAACATGACCTCCCAGGATCTCGGGCTCACGGGATCGCGCATCGGCGCTCTGCGGCGGTTGATCGCCTGGGCGCACCACGGGGACGGGGACGCTGTGATCCTGCGCCGGGCGGTGCTGAAGGTCGAAAACTCCTCCCACCCGGGGCCGCTCTACGGGATGTTCTTCGGTGCCGGTTGCATCACCCAGGGCATCCAGTTCTTCCACTCGCGGGTGCAGAAGCTGGGGCTGAGCGTTGGCCCGGCCCACCTGCTCATCTTCGCGCGCTTTCTCCTCGGACTGGCCCGCCGGGAGGACGCCCTCGTCGCGCCGGTTTCCGCGGCCATCCGGGCCGACCGGGCGGACATGGCCAAGGGGGATTACCTGATGATGCTGATCAGCACCTTGGACCGATTGATCCTCGGCCTGCGCCCGTTTTGGGCCCAAGATGACAATCCCCTGCATCTGACCGCCGTGAGCGCCGGGTTCCGGCACCTGTTCCGGGGGGCGCTGCCGGCCATGGCGCAAGGTCACCGCAACCGTTACACCAGTCCGGAGAACGGCTACGTCAGCGTCAACGCGCGTGAGATCCGCCTGGACATGGACGGCGCGTTCGCCATCGACGGGGAGCTGTTCCGGGCCGACCGGAAGCGGGGGCCTCTCGTGATTCAGGAAGCCGGCCCAGCGGACTTTTTACGGTTATAGCCATGCCCAGCATCCCGGAGGAACTTCTGAATGCGATCCGCTCACGGTCGGTGCTCCCGGCGCCGCCGCCGGTCTGCGCCTTAACGGACGGCATCCGGGCGACCTACGGCGATGCGCTGCAGGCCATCCTTTTCTATGGGTCGTGCCTGCGAACGGGCGACGACCGCGGCGGCATGGTGGACCTTTACGTCATCGTGGGGCGTTACCGCGACGCGTATCGCTCCTCCTGGTGGGCCGCGCTGAGCCAGCTGCTGCCGCCCAACGTGTTCTACCTGGAGGTCCCTTTCGAGGGGCGCATGGTACGCGCCAAGTACGCCGTACTCTCCATGGCCGATCTTGAGCGCGGCGCTTCACCGGCCTGGTTCCACTCTTACATCTGGGGACGTTTTGCCCAGCCCACGGTTCTGCTGTACGCCGCCGGGCCGGTTGTCGCCGAGAGGGTGTGCGCGGCCCTGGGCCAGGCGGTGCTGACGTTCATTGGCCGGGTGATACCACGGTTACCGGCTGAGTTCAGCGTGGAGGATCTCTGGCTGAGAGGGCTCACACTGAGCTATCGCACCGAATTCAGGGCCGAGCGACCGGAAAAGATGATAGCCCTCTTCCGTTCCGCACCGGATCACTACGCTCGGATCACCGATTCCGCTCTCCCGGTGCTGCCGATTCCGGTTGAGATCGTCGAGGGGGGCGGCGGGCGTCTCTACCGCGCGCGGGTTTCTGCGGCCGCGCGGCTCGCGTGCCGGCTCGCATGGAAAATCCGCTCGCTGCAGGGCAAGGCCCTCACCGTGCTCCGGCTGTTCAAGGGGGCCTTCACATTCACCGGCGGGCTGGACTACATCCTGTGGAAAATCGAGCGGCACACCGGCGTCACGGTTGAGGTGCCTGCGCGTTTGAAACCTCACCCGATTCTGGCGGTCTGTGTGTTGTCATGGCGGCTGTACCGTCGCGGCGCCTTCCGCTGATGGT
>JBFYWS010000270.1:0-10857 GCA_041310935.1 Desulfobacteraceae bacterium
CCGAACGGCTGGTGGAAAGCCTCGTCTGGATTCACCGCCGCAACAAATGACGGTACGGCGCAGATGCCGATGAGCCGGGCCGAGCGCCGAGCGCGAGGCCTGAGGGATATGAATAACAATAGTCCTCAACGAAGGAGGAACACCGTATGTCTAAGCTAGTTGCATTTGCCGCGATCCAAGGAGCCTACAACATCGTTTCGCAAGTCGAAGGCGAGTACAAGAAGGCGCTGGAGTCCTTCAACGCCGACACCCCGGTGGGGTTTCCCAACACCGCCTACTATCTGCCGGTGATCTACTCCCTGCTCGGCCTCAAGGTCGAGAAGCTGGAAGACATGCAGAAACCGTTGGAGGTGATCCGCAAGCTGCTTCCGCCGCACATCAAGGGCATGAACCACCTGCCCTATATCGGGCCGCTGTTGGACGCCGGCATGGCGGCACTCTTCAGCTTCGAGATTCGGGAGGCCCTGCGCTACCTGAACGAGCCGGACTTCTACCTGCACGCCGAGGAGATCGACGAGGAGGCCGGCAAGATCTGGCTCGGTGCGGCCGACGACACTGTGTTTCGCAAGCGCGGGGTTGAGTTCGTGGACGGCTCCGCCCCCGGGTTCGCCGCCATCGTCGGCGCCGCCCCGGATCCCGCCACGGCCAAGATGATCGTCGAGGAGTACCAGAAGCGCAGCCTCTACATCTTTCTCGCCGCCGAGCACAACCACACCACCGTGGCCCAGCAGCTGCTGCAGGCCGGGGTGCAGATCGGCTGGAACACCCGCATCGTGCCCTTCGGGCCCTACATCTCCTCGGCCATCTTCGCCCTGGGGTTTGCCAACCGCGCGGCCATGGCCTTCGGCGGTATTCAGCCCGGCGACTACAAGCGCATGCTGCTCTACAACAAGAACCGCATCTTCGCCTTCGTCAATGCCCTGGGCGAGGTCGGCACCGACTGGGGCGCGGCCGCGGCCGGCTGCGTCAACTGGGGCTTCCCCACCATCGCCGACACGGACATCCCGGAGGTGCTGCCCACCGGTGTGTGCACCTATGAGCACGTGGTGGCGAACGTGGCCCACGCCGACATGGTGCAGAAGTCGGTGGAGGTGCGCGGGCTGAAGGTCCAGGTGGCGACGATCGACATTCCGATGTCCTTCGGACCGGCCTACGAGGGCGAGCGCGTGCGCGGCGCGGATCTCTACAGCCAGATGGGCGGCGGCAAGACCCAGTGCACCGAGCTCGTCAAGATGGCCGAGATGAACGAGATCGAGGACGGCAAGGTCGTGATCGTCGGGCCCGACGTGAACGAGATGAAGGCGGGCGGCGCCACTCCCCTGGGGATCTATGTCCAGATCGCCGGCCGCGAGTTCCAGACCGACTTCGAGCCGATCATCGAACGCCAGATCCACCACCTAGTCAACTACATCCAGGGCATCATGCACATCGGCCAGCGCGACATCGCCTGGATCCGCCTGAGCAAGGCCGCTGTCGAAAAGGGCTTTTCGCTCAAGCACATCGGGGTGGTGCTGCACGCCAAGTTCCACCAGGACTTCCAGAAGATCGTCGACAAGGTCCAGGTGACTCTCTACACCAAGAAGGAGGACGTGGATGCGCTCACCAAACGGGCGCGCGCCGAATACAAGACGCGCGACGAGCGCGTGGAGAAGATGACGGACGAGTCCGTCGAGACCTACTACTCCTGCACGCTGTGCCAGTCCTTTGCGCCCAACCACGTCTGCACCGTCAGCCCGGAGCGCACGGGCCTGTGCGGGGCTTACAACTGGATGGACTGCAAGGCTTCCTTCGAGATCAACCCGACCGGCCCCAACCAGCCGATCATCAAGGGCGAGTGCCTGGATCCCAAACTCGGCCAGTGGAAGGGGGTCAACGAGTTCGTTTACAAGGCCTCCCGCGGTGCCGTCACTCACTACAACTTCTACTCCATGGTGCACAGCCCCATGACCACCTGCGGCTGCTGCGAGGCCATTGCGGCCATGCTGCCTTCCTGCAACGGGGTCATGACCGTCAACCGCGACTACAGCGGTGAGACCCCCTGCGGCATGAAGTTCACGACCCTGGCGGGGGTGATGGGCGGCGGCGCTTCGTCGCCGGGATTCGTGGGCCATTCCAAGTACAACGTCACCCAGGGCAAGTTTCTCGTCGGCGACGGTGGGATCAAGCGCATGGTGTGGATGCCGAAGATCCTCAAGGAAGAGCTGCGCGAGCGGCTGATCAAACGCGGCAAGGAGGTCGGCATTCCCGACCTGATCGATCGCATCGCCGATGAGACTGTCGGAACAACCGAGGAAGAGATCCTGCCCTTCCTGAAAGAGAAGAACCACCCGGCGCTGTCGATGGATCCGATCATCGCCGGATGATGCCCGGGGCACAGGCCTATAGGCGGCGCCACCTATCGGGGCGCCGCCACAACCGACATCGAAATACCCACAAAGGAGACTGAAATGGCATTGACGGGCATACAGATATTCAAGCTCCTTCCGAAAACGAACTGCAAGGAGTGCGGGGTTCCGACCTGTCTCGCATTCGCCATGAACCTGGCCTCCGGGAAGGCCGAGCTGGACAGCTGCCCCTACGTGTCGGAAGAAGCGCGGGCCGCGCTCTCCGAGGCCTCGGCGCCCCCGATCCGGCCGGTCGCCATCGGAAAGGGAGTCCGGGCGGCCGTCACGGGCGGCGAGACCGTCCAGTACCGGCACGAAAAAACCTTCTTCAACCCGACCCTTCTCGCGGCGGTGGTCGGGTCCGACATCTCCGAGGCGGCGCTTACGACCAAGCTTAAAACCTGGAATGCCTTCCAGTATGAGCGCGTGGGGCTGAACCTGCGGCCGGAGTTGGTGGTCGTGAAGGACGTGAACGGCAAGGCGGAGGCTTTCGCCAAGACCGCCAAGATCGTCGCCGAGACCTCCGAGTTCAACGTCATCCTGATGACGGAAAAGGCGGACGTGATGAAGGCCGGGATTGCGGCCTGCAAGTTCAAGCGCCCGCTCATGTACGCGGCCACCGAAGCCAACCTGGCCGAGTTCGGCGCGCTGGCCAAGGAAAACGGCCTGCCGCTCGCCGTCAAGGCGGCGTCCGTGGAAAAGCTCATCCCGCTGACGCAGAAACTGACCGAGATGGGTCTGAAGGACCTCGTGCTCGACCCCGGCTCCCGGGAGCTCAAGCAGGCCCACCAGGACCAGATCGCCATCCGCCGCGCCGCACTCAAGGACAGCAACCGTGCCCTCGGGTTCCCGACCATCGTCTTCCCCTGCGAGATGGCCGGCAACCTGGACGTGGAAACCATTGTCGCCGCCACCTTCGTTGCCAAGTACGGCGGCATCGTCGTGCTGTCGGACTTTGCGGGCGAGAGCCTGTTCCCGCTGCTGCTGGAGCGCCTCAACATCTTCACCGACCCGCAGCGTCCGATGACGGTGACCGAGGGTATCTACGAGATCAACAACCCGAACGAGAAATCGCCGGTCATGGTGACCACCAACTTCGCCTTGACCTACTTCATCGTTTCCGGGGAGATCGAGGCCAGCCGGGTGCCGTCCTACCTGTTGATCAAGAACTCGGAGGGCCTGTCGGTCATGACCGCTTGGGCGGCCGGCAAGTTCGCCGGCGACGACGTCGGTACGTTCGTGAAAAAGTCCGGCATCGCCGACAAAGTCAAAAGCCAGGAAATCATCATTCCCGGCTACGCGGCGGCCATTGCCGGCGACATGGAGGAGGAACTGCCCGGCTGGAAGATTACGGTCGGACCCCGGGAAGCGGCGCACTTGCCGGCGTTTCTCAAGTCAAGATGATGAGCGTTTGCGCGGGGGGGCGTGCGCGACGCATGCCCCCACGGCCGGATGTTTCCGGACAATTTCGCTGAGAGAAGAGGGAGGCTGTTATGTTCTTGATTGGTGAAAGCTTGAACGTCATATCCAAGAAGATCGGCGCGGCATACAAGGCCCGGGACCCCAAACCGATCCAGGAGGAGGCCCTGTTCCAACGCGAGAAGGGCATGGACTACATCGACATCAACCTGGGCCCGGCCAAGAAGGAAGGCCACGAGTTGATGCCCTGGGTGGTGAAAACCGTGCAGGAAGTGGTGCCGGACGTTCCGCTCGCCTTGGACACCTCCAACATCGACGCCATCGCGGCCGCGCTCAAGGTGTACAAACCCACAGCCAAGCCGCCGCTCGTCAACTCCATCATGGTCCGGCCGGAGCGCTATGAAAAAATGGTCCCCATCGCCAAGGACCACAATGCGGATTTCATCGCCCTGATGTGGGGGCCGGAAGGCCTGCCGCGGGACGAAAACGAGCGCGCCGCCCTGTGCGTCGAGTTGGTCTACTTCGCCAACGAGGCCGGGATTCCCAACGAAAAGATCTGGATCGACGGCATCGTGACGCCGGTGAACATCCAGCAGCCGCAGCTGATCAGCCTGATGAACTTCCAGGCCATGATCCAGGAAATCGCCCCGGGCGCCAAGAGCACCTGCGGTCTTTCGAACATCTCCAACGGCCCTCCCGGCCACCTGCGCCCGATCCTGAACCAGACCTACATGGTGATGCTGGGACGGCATGGCATGTACTCGGTCATCGCCGATCCGTTGGACACGCAGCTGGCCGCGATCGCCAAGGGCAAGCGCCAGGACATCGTCGATCTGATTTACGGGGTGATGGACGGAAACCAGCCGAACATGGCCTCCCTCTCCAAGGAGATGCAGGACTACGTCAAGACGGTCAACGTCATCCTCGGCAACACCTTGTACTCGGATTCCTGGCTGGACCTCTGACGGTTTCGTAAAAAGCCCAATTTCGGCGTTGCGCTTCATCCCGCTCTCGCTGCGGCGTACGCATAGTACGCCTCGCGAGGCGGGAATCGCGCGCCTTGAACTTGGAGCTTTTTACAAAACCGTCCGAGCCCAATTTGGTTTCTACCTAAACCCTCCCTTTTTGCAGGGGGAGGGTTTTCATTTTAGGAAAATGCCCCATGCCCCGCATCGACGACTACCTCGGCGCGCTCACGCTGGCCCGGGAGCAGCTGGCGGCCGAACCCTTCGAGCTGATCTTGGCCCGCTCGGGCTTCGAACCCGCGGACGGCAGCACTCTGTGCGTGCCGTTTCTCAATCGGGTTTACCGGGTGAGCGGCACCGGCTTTGCGTTTGTCGACGCGGCCGCGGCCGCCCGGGACGTCCCGCTCCAGGAGCAGATCCTCATTCTGCACTACTTGATGGCGCGGTCTCCCGCGGCTGTCGCCGGCGACTGGGTGGCCTACCGCGAGATTCCCGGGGCCGCCTTCTATTTCGGTGCTTTCGTCAAACGCGCCATCGACCCGCTGAAAAAGGCCTTCGGTCAGAATATCGCCGGGCTTGCGGCGGCGGCCGGGCGGTTGATGGGCCGGCCGGTCGAGCCGGGTGACGCGGGCTTTGAATTCCGGGTATTCCCGAAGGTGCCGCTGCGGCTCATCTTCTACGCCGGGGATGCGGAGTTCGCCCCCGAGGCGAACATCCTGTTCGACCGCAGCATCGGCGGGATGCTATCCCCCGAGGACATCGCCTGGCTGGCGGGGATGCTGGTGTACCGGCTGATCGGCCTCTCATCATAGAGGTGGGGCAGGGTGCCCGGCATTCCCCGATATGAGACCACGTTTGTTTGCAACTACTCGGGTCTCGGGGTTCAGGTCTCAGGGTTCAAGGTTCAAGGGTTCAAGGTTCAGGGTACAGGGAATCCACGATCGTTGGATGCCTCGTTGAGTCTTCTTCCAACTGCAGCTTTTCTTCCGGCCACTTTCCCCTGAAGGCCGGCTTGCAAATGCCGGCCGCCTTTGTTAACGTTAACGTCGAACGTTGTACTAATCAGGGTGTTGAAAAACAAGCATCCGGCCGTCAGCCAAGGCAGATATATTAATAGGCTTGAGGCACGAGGCTTGAGGCTCGAAGCTCAACAAAATCAGACGCCGTCAAACAGGCTTCCAGCTTTGAGCTTCCAGCTTCCAGCAGATTGCATGTAAACATTTACAAAAGCCGCACAACGTCGAATCATGGCGCGAGGCGCAGTTTCTCAACACTCTGTTAAACCCGCGTGCGGTGAGATCATGGACACGCCGGCCCCATTGAAATCGAAGGCCCTTGAAGTCAACCTGGCGGACTACCACGTCGATGTGGACATCGACCCGAAGTACAGCCCCCTCCAGGAGGTCATGCACAGATACTTCGGGTTGATGGAAGGGGTGAACACGTTCCTGCGGGAGCTCTCGCACCCCTTCATGAACTGGCGCTTCATCGTCTCCGAGGCGCGCCGGTATTCGCTGGATTATTTTCACCTGTTCTGCGGTCACCCCAAAGGGCCGGAGGCCGCTGGGCTCATGGCCGGCATTCTCGTCAATGCCGTGCTGTCCGCCAAGGCGGCCGAGACCCAGTCCGAAGCCCTGGACAACCTGCTGCTCTACCTGCAGAAAATCCTCAAGGATTCGGGCACCGACGTCGAGCGCTTCCGGCCCGTCGTCACCGAGGCCTTCGAGCGGATCCGGCACCTGCCCGATGATGCGTTCGCGTTGTTCGTGCGCAGCTACACCCCCATCCACCGGGTGGCGGCCGTCGGCATGGACCGAATGCCTCCGGACGGTGCGGGGGTTGAGTCTCTCAACCGGCTGATGGTGAAATGCCTGGAGCACACCTATGCCTACTGGATGGGGGAAGGCGACCCGCGGGTGCGGTTCCAACGGGAATCCGCGGAATTCGGTCTGACCGAAGCCTGCGACGACCTGTTCGATGACGTTTCCCACCGGCAGATCGGTGCCTGGCAGCGCTCACTTGCCCGACTGCGGGACAACGCCCCCATGGCGTCGCGGGAAACCACCCCCCAGCTCCTGGAGCTGCCCGATTTCAATCATTTCGTCGAGACCTACCGGAGTATTTCCCAGGGGCTGCTGCAACAAGGCCCCCGCGACGGCCGGGGCCATCACCTCAAGCTCATTTTCCTTTTTCAGATCATGAACGTGTCCGGGCTCGCCTCGATCCACGAAGAGACGCTGCGCGAGATCAACCGGACCCTGACCTGGATCATCGTCAACGAGAACTATCGCAACATCCAGAACCTCATCCGCAAGACGTTTGCCATTCTCAAGGAGCGCTCCCACGACTATGCGGCGACGGCCCTCAACTGCATCCTCAACACCGGCAAGGGTGTCTACAAGACCCAGGATGTCGACCTGGTGAATTTTTTCATCGACGCCCTGATCGACTTCGGGTTCCAGGCACCGATGCTGCGGGGCGTTGACGACCAGTGGCAGATCCGGGCCAACAGCGCCCACCTGCTCAACATCCGGACCTGGCTTGCGCTGATCAAACTGAACCCGAAGCAGTCGACCCGGCTGTTGTCCGCCCTGATCGTGCACCTTTCGTTGAGCGGGGTATTCCTCCGGGATATCGACCTCTTTCCGCGCGATATCACGCAGCTTCTGAACAGCCGGATCGGGCCCGTCTACAACCTGGTCAAACAACTCGCCCGGCTGCTGCCGGTCTTTTTCAACGATATCGGCGCCGAGGGTCGGCTGCGGGAGATCTCCACCCGCATCGACGAGTTGTGCCAGCGGCGCGACCGGTTGGTGCATTTCCTGCGCAAGCAGGGCCACGTCGAGAGCAGCAACCAGATCGTCCCGTTCATGGAGGCGGTCTTCCAGTTCTGGAAAACCCGCGAAAAAAGCAATTTGGAGCGACATGTCCCGCCGGCGATTTATGAACAGATCGACTCCCACGGGCCATACGTCGACGGGCTTCACCGGGTGATGCAGCGGCTGGTGAAGAAAGGCGTCCGTATTCCGGATGACCTGCTGACCCTTGCGGCCGGCGAGATCCGCCCGCGGCTGGGGTATGTCCCCGGCGTTGCGGAGGTCGACCTCGAGCGCTTCGAGCTTGCGGTCGAGCTGTACAAGCTGCTCTACCAGAAATACCGGTTTCACCTGGTGGAGCTGGAGGCCTACCTGACGCAGCTCAGGCCCGAGGCGCTGCCGGAGCTCACCCGGCTGGAGAAGGCCCTGGCCGAGCCCGCGCCGGCCCGGCGGCTGGATCTTCTCCTGGACTATCTCGCAACGCTCAAGGGCATCATCGTCTCCGACGTCGCCCACGAGGTCCGGGAGGACATCTACCAGAAGCGCCACATCACCATCGACATCCCCTCGATGTACGGCAGCTATCACGAAATGAAGTTCGACTGCCTCGGGCTCACCCTGCGGCTGGAGGCGATCGTCAATGTGATCTTCGAAAGCCTCATCCGCGACATCGATCTGAGCCTGATCACCAAGGCCACCTTTTATCAAATTCACGAATTGCTGCGATTGTTCGACAAAGCCCTGCGGCTGGACGGTATCGCTTCGGCCGAATTCGAGCGGCAGCTGCATTTCCTGGGCGATTCCCTGCCGATCCGGGGGCTCACCCTCACCCAGTACCTGGACATCTTCAAGGGTTTCGGCCAGGCCGTGCACAACATCGTCACTGACCACTTTCACAACCTGCACGGCGGGAACCTGAACTTAATCCTGCCGCGGCTGCCGGCGGAGCGCATTCTGCCGAAGTTTCTCCCGCCGGAGCCGGTCGAGGACGGCGAAAGGCTCCGGCACCGGGTCGCGGAGGTTTTTTTCCGGGACCAGATCGCCGTCTCCCTGGGGCTTCAGCCACTCGATTTTTTCCTGGGCCGGATCTTGAACACGCTCTTCCAGCAATCCTACAAGCTGCCCAAGGACAAGCTGCACCAGCTGCTGCTCTACGACCCCCACCAGGCCATCGCCACCATCGAGCCTCCTCACCGCCATCCGCCGGGGGTGATTCAGCTCGGCACCAAGGGGTTCAACCTGGTCAAACTGAGCAGTTTGGGCTTCCGGGTGCCCGCAGGCTTCATCATCACGACCGAGGTGTTCCGTTGCCGGGAGGTGATCGAAAGCTATCCGCCGGCGCAGCGGAACTTCGTCGGCCAGATCCACCACCACGTCGCGTTGCTGGAGCAGGCGACCGGCCGGAAGCTGGGCGACCCCGCCAACCCCCTGCTGCTGTCGGTGCGCAGCGGGTCCTCCATCTCCCAGCCCGGCATGATGGACACCCTGCTCAACGTCGGCAACAACCAGAACATCACGGCCGGGATCGCCGCCGGCACCGGCAATGCCTGGTTTGCCTGGGACAACTACCGGCGTTTTCTCCAAAGCTACGGGATGCTGCACGGGCTCACGCGCGATGCCTTCGACGCCGTCATCGCGGAGCACAAACGACGGCTGGGGATACCGTTGAAGCGGCTGTTCAGCGGGGAGCAGATGCAGGGTGTGGCGCTCGACTACAAACGCCTGATCCAGGACGCGGGCATTGCCATGATCGAGGACCCGCACGATCAGCTGACCTTTGCCATCCGCACGGTGCTCGCTTCCTGGGAATCCCCCAAGGCCTGTGCCTACCGCCGCATCATGGGGATCTCCGACGACTGGGGCACCGCCGTCGCCATCCAGGCGATGGTCTACGGGAACCTTTCGCCCACCTCGGGGACGGGAGTCATCTTCACCCACAACCCCCGCTGGTCCGGGGACGTGCTCAAGCTGTGGGGCGATTTCACCACCGCCAACCAGGGCGAGGACGTGGTCTCCGGCCTGGTCCGGACCATGCCCGTCTCGGTGTTCCAGCAGGAGATCGAGAAGCGCGACACGGACCTCACCCTGGAGAGCGGGTTTCCCGCCATTTACCAGGAGCTGAAACGCTGGGCCCACGCGATCATCGACGAGCACGGCTGGAGCCCCCAGGAGATCGAATTTACGTTCGAAAGCCCGTCGGCCGCCGACCTCTACATGCTGCAGACGCGGGACATGGCCATCCGTGAAAGCCGGAAGGTGCGGGCTTTCGATTTCGAGGGCGACCCCGGCGAGCGGTTGCTGGGGCATGGCATCGGGGTGAGCGGCGGGGCCATGAGCGGCCGGCTCGTGTTCAGTCTCGAAGAAATCGACGCCTGGCGGACCCGGGAGCCCCGGACCCATCTCATCCTGGCCCGGGCCGACACGGTGCCGGACGACATCCGGGAGATCCACGCCGCCGACGGACTGCTGACCGAGCGCGGCGGCTTGACCTCCCATGCGGCGGTAGTGGCCCACCGCCTGGGCAAGACCTGTGTCGTCGGCTGCGGGGACCTGGTTTGCCAGGAGAAGGAAAAGCGTTGTGTGTTCAACACCCTCGTACTGAAATCCGGCGACCCCATCAGCATTGACGGCCGGGAAGGGTCGGTGTACCGGGGTATGATCCGGGTGGCGGAAGCGTGACGGCCCCCCCGGGCGCCCGGCGGCAACGCCGCGCAAAAGGAGGCATATCATGGCGAAGTCATCGCGTTCAGGGATCAGGCTGGGGATTAACGGTCTCGGCCGCATCGGGAAGCTGACGCTCTGGCAGCACGTAGCCCGAAAAATCTTCGGCGAGATTGTGGTCAACCTCGGCCGCAAGGCGGGGACCTCCCTGTCGGATGTTGCCCATTACATCGAGCGCGATTCCACCTACGGCTGGCTGCATGGCTATCTCTACGGCCATCACGCCCGCTCCGTCATCACCGACATTGACGAGGCGAACGGCACCCTGCGGATCGACGGTGTTTCGGTGCGGTTCCTGCGCGAGAAACGCAACCCGGCCGAAATCGGCTGGGCCGAGCACGGCGTCCGGCTGGTGGTGGACGCGAGCGGCCAGTTCCTGGACCCCACCGCCGGTCCGGATGCCCCCAAGGGCTCCGCGCGCGGGCATCTGGCGGCCGGCGCCGAGAAGGTGGTGGTGTCGGCCCCCTTCAAGATCAAGGACAAGGCGCGCTCCATGCCGGCCGATGCCGTCACCACCATCATGGGAGTGAACGGAAACGACTACAACCCGCG
>JBFYWS010000276.1:0-7612 GCA_041310935.1 Desulfobacteraceae bacterium
GCCGCCGTTGACGAGACCCGCTGGGAGCCCGAGGACGATCTCGCCACCCAGGCGTCCGTGGCCCAGGGCCGCACCATGGGATGCTTCTACATCGAAAGCCCGGCCATGCGCCTGCTGCAGCAGAAGTCCCGGGTGGGCGACTTCGAGCACCTCGTCATCCACAGCAGTATCATCCGGCCGGCCGCGAACGACTACATCCGCGAATACATCCTGCGCCTGCACGGCGGGCTGTGGGACCCGATCCACCCGAGGCTTACCGACGTGCTGGAGGAGACCTTCGGCATCATGGTCTACCAGGAAGACGTCTCGCGCGTGGCGGTGGCGCTCGCCGGGTTCTCCCATGCCGAGGCCGACGGCCTGCGCAAGATCCTCTCCAAGAAGGACCGGGAACTGCAGCTGCGGGACTTTGCCCGGCGCTTCCGTGAGGGCGCCCGGGCGCAGGGGGTTTCCGCAGCACAGATCACGGCGATCTGGGACATGATGATGAGCTTCGACGGGTATTCCTTCTGCAAACCCCACAGCGCCTCCTACGCGCGGGTTTCGTTCCAGGCGGCGTTTCTAAAGGTCCACCACCCGGCCGAGTTCATGGCGGCGGTGATCAGCAACCGGGGCGGGTTCTACAGCGCTTTCGCCTATGTCTCGGAAGCCCGGCGCCTGGGCCTTGAGGTGCTGCCGCCGGATGTGAACGCGAGCGACGTGCGCTGGACCGGAAACAAGGCCACCCTCCGGGTCGGCCTTGTTTCCATCAAGGACCTGGCAACGGCCACCCAGGCGCGGATCGTTGCCGGCCGCGCGGGCCGGACCTACGCGGGTCTTGGGGATTTCCTGGAGCGGGTGCGGCCGGACGCAGCCGAGGTGCGGGCGCTCGTTCACTGCGGAGCACTCGACCGCCTCGCCCCCGGGGCCAGCCGCGCCGAACTCCTGTGGGAATCCGCACGCCGACTGCCATCCCGCCCCACCGCCGGGAGAGCGGCCCGCAACCGGTCGCTGTTCGAAGCGCCGGGCGCCGACGAACGCACCCCCCGTTTGCCCCCGGACGACCCCCGCGAACGCTTGCGACGGGAGTTCGCCGTACTCGGTTTCCTCTGCGACCGGCACCCGATCGAGCTCTACGCCGACGCCGTTCACCGGGCGGGGGCGGTCAAGGCGGCCGATCTCCCGCGCCGCGTCGGGCGGCGCGTGCGCTTCGCCGGCTGGCTCATCACCGGCAAAGTGGTGGAAACCAAGCAGGGCGAGCCCATGGAGTTTCTGACGTTCGAGGACGAGACCGGGCTCGTTGAAACCACTTTTTTCCCCGAGGCCTACCGCCGCTTCTGCCACCTGCTCGACCGCGAGCGGCCGTATCTGCTCTCGGGAAAAGTCGAAGAGGACTGGGGCGCCGTCACACTCACGGTGGACAGCGCGAGCCCGATTCGCGCCTGATCCCGCTTCTTAACCGATGGTTCACGAGGACGTGTCGGTCTCTTGGCTGCCTTTGGGCAACCATCCGGTATCCAACCGAGCGTATATGTCTCCCGAAACGACTCCTGCCCCCAGGGCGTGGAGCATCTGCTCGACACGCGGAGCATCCACCCAACCCGGGCGTTCCAGCCGAAGCCTCTCCCGCAGGCTCCAATTGAAGCGATAGGCGCCCAGGCACATCAAGCGCCGGATGCACGCCAATGCCCGGGCCTTTTCGAAGCTGATGAATTCAAACGACAGCGCCGGGAGCGGTTGGGACAGACCGGCCAGGGCCTGCTCTTCAAATCCTTCCACATCGATCTTGCAGAAATGGGGCAACCCGTATGCTTCAATCAGCCGATCCAGGGTGGTCAGTTCCACTTCGACGTGATGATCCCAGCGCTCGCGCAGTGCTGCGGCAGCGGCCATTGCCCTTCTCCAGGAGTCCGGCGCCAGGGTGCTGATCGTGGGGTTCCTGCGGTTGATATGCAGGGTGGCGATGCCCGGCTGCGCGCCGATGGCTTTGGGGACGATCGTAAACCGCCGCTCGCCGCCCCATCGCTTTTGAAGGTAGGCGACACACTGAGGCTGGGGCTCCACTGCGATGACACGCGCGCCGAGATCCAGGAACGCCCGGCTGCGACTGCCCAGATGAGCGCCGATGTCGAAGCTGAGGGCGCCCGGGTGGACGAACTGCCGGTAAAATCGGCGAAGCCTGAGCCGGGAAAAGGGTCTCCAAACGTAGATCAACTCGGAGCGCAGCAAGCCGCAGCGGCTTCTCAGATCATTCATGTCCCTGCATCCGTTGCACGTTTTTCAAATACCAGAAGCCGGTAATGGATCAGGCCTTCCAGATAGCATTTTTGTTTGGCATCCCCGCCCAACAGGGACCTGAGATAGGTGTCGCGCTCCATCAATGGGCCAAGCAATCTCACCAACAGGGAAATCGCCTTGTCACGCGGCCGGCCCAGGCGCAAATACGGAGTCAGGTTTTGATCCTTGATGAGACGGAAGCCCTTTCCGTCAGCGATGGATTTCAGAGCCGTGCGACTCCGCAACCCCGGCAACAGCCAGTTCCGCCGGTAAATGCCAAGTAGCCGCACGTGCCGCGCGGGCAGACCTCCGGGGTCCATCTCATCATTGAGGCAATCGTCGATGATGGCCAGCCGCCCGCCGGGCGGCAACACGCCCGCTTGAACATCGAAAAAGGCACCGGGATCGGGGCAGTGCGCGAAGGCTTCAATGGAATAGGAGAAGTCGGCCTTGAACCGTTCGGCCGGAAGCTGCAAAAAACAGCCTTCTTCGAAGTGGAACCGGTTCTTCTGGGTTTCAGGGATCCGTTGCCGGGCGCTGGTGATTTGCAGCGGGCTCAGGCTGATGCCCGTGAAGCATCGAACCCGGGGCAGCCGCAGGCCGAGATAAAAAAGGCTGCCACCCACTCCGCAGCCCAAGTCGAGTACCCGGTTCACAGCGGTGGGGCACTGCTCTATTTCGCGGGCGACCAACTCGTTGGAATAGTGCATGGCCTCGCCCAAGGACGTGACCTCGGGCGGCCACAAGGCGCCGTGGAGGTTGGCGGTGCCTTCGTCTTTCCCCCACCTTAAAAAGCGCTCGGTGTTGTGGTCATAATACTCCCTGACCTGCCGGGCATGTCGGGTGGTTTGTGCCGGGTCCATTATGCTCGCGGGAATGGGGGTGAATTCTTCTGATTCCTAAAAACAAAGCCTGCCAAAATAATTTAGCAGGCTTTGTGTATTCATATTGAAATACGCTATTCCAAATAGGTATAACCATACAATCCGGATCGATAATTCGAAAGAAATTCTTTTCCTTCTTTGGCCGAAATAATCCCTTTTTTGACCGACAAGGCAACCCATGTTTTAACCGTACGAACCATTTTTTTAGGATTGTATTGAACATATTCCAATACTTCGGCAACCGATTCGCCACCGATAACTTGGTCAATCTCGTACCCCTTGTCGTTAACCGTAACATGTACTGCATTGGTATCGCCAAACAAATTATGTAAATCGCCCAAAATCTCCTGATAAGCGCCAACCAGAAATGCGCCGATATAATATGATTCTTTTTGTTTTAACGAATGAACAGGCAAATAATACGATACGTTTCGTGTAGAAATAAAATTGTCTATTTTTCCGTCAGAATCGCAGGTGATATCCTGCAATGTAGCCGATCGCTCGGGCTTTTCGTCGAGACGTTGAATGGGCATAATAGGGAAAATCTGATCAATCGCCCACGAATCGGGTAACGACTGAAATAGCGAAAAATTACAAAAATATTTATCGGACAAAAGTTTTGGCAAATGGCGCAATTCATCTGGGATGTGTTTCATTTCCGATGTCATTTGATGCGTTTCGCGAGCAATAGACCAAAATAAACGCTCAACCTGCGCACGAGTTTTCAGCTCGAGTAAACCGAGGCTGAAACGGTCGAGTGCTTCTTCGCGAATTTGCTGAGCATCGTGCCATGTTTCGAGCAATCGGGTTTGATTGAGCGAATCCCATAGTCCGTAAAGCTCCTGCACCAGTTCGTGATCCTCGGGCGAAATTTCTTCTTTGTCTTCCCACATCGAAGGTGTTGTAGTTTCCAATACCTCGAAAACCAAAACTGAATGATGTGCTGTTAGCGAACGTCCCGACTCGGTAATGATGTTTGGGTGTGGAATACCGTTTTTGTCGCTCACATCCACCAATGTTGAAATGGAGTCGTTAACATATTCCTGAATACTGTAATTAACGCTGCTTTCGCTATTGGCCGAGCGTGTTCCATCGTAATCGACCCCTAAACCACCACCAATATCCACAAATGCAATATTAAATCCTTTTTTATAAAGTTGCGCATAAAACTGTGAAGCTTCACGAAGGGCGATTTTAATACGACGAATTTTTGTTACCTGACTGCCGATATGAAAATGCAATAAACGAAGACAATTCTTCAATTTATTTTTTTCCAAAAACTCCATTGCTTCAAGTAATTCGCCCGATGTAAGTCCGAATTTACTTTGGTCACCACCGGAATCTTCCCATTTCCCGCTACCGGAACTGGCAAGTTTAATGCGAATGCCGATATTTGGTTTAACTTTTAAACGGCGAGAAATGCTCGCAATCAATTTCAGTTCGTTAAGCTTTTCGACTACCAAAAATATTCGCTTCCCCATTTTTTGAGCCAAAAGGGCCAGTTCAACATAATCTTCGTCTTTATACCCATTACAAATAATTACCGAATCATTATCGGTTGTAATAGCAATTACGGCATGAAGCTCGGGTTTAGAGCCGGCTTCCAACCCAATGTTAAATTTTTTACCATGGTTAACAATTTCCTCCACTACCGGGCGCATTTGGTTGACTTTTATAGGGTATATTATAAAATTTTTTGCTTTGTATTTGTATTCTTGAGCTGCAATTTTAAAACAGTTCGACATTTTTTCGATCCGGTTGTCGAGAATATCCGGAAAACGAATAAGCATTGGAGCTGCAACATCGCGCAACTGAAGCTCTTCAACCAATTCTTTAAGGTCTACCTCTACACCATCTTTCTTGGGTGTAACTACAACATTCCCTTTGTCGTTAATCGAGAAATAGTTAATTCCCCATCCACTAATATTATAAAGTTCAGCCGAATCTTCAATACGCCATTTTCTCATTTATATAGTCCATTTTTGGGGGTAGCGGTTGCCCGAAGGTGTGGTTGTGGTTGGACCGCCCGGCGGCCCCAAAATCGGGGACTGGCCCTTTGCCAATTGCCAATCCCGCCCCGTAGCACCACCTTCAAAGGTTGTCAACAATCAAAATCCGGTAGCGTCGGCCTGCCCGTACCTGGCCGGGCTTCCTTGACACTCGAGCGAAGGGGGGAATGCCGGCGGCCGCGTACCAATAGTCGTTGCGTTAAATGAAATCACAGAAAAAATTATTGCAAAAAAAATTAGGGGTGATATCTTTCGCCATCGTCTTTGTTGGCTGGGGCAGATCCCCTTCGGCGCGCTTGCAGTGCCGGGCGACGAATGCAGGAAAGCTTCGATTAAACCTGAAACCAGGACTCTTTATGATACCAACGATACAGGGAACGGAAAGCGTCGTGCCCAAAAAGAAGTACGGCACCGCCCGCGTGGCGCTGTGCTTCGTGAATTACCATTACCCGATCTTGCGGGTCAACCTGAACGCCTGATGTCTAATTTCGGCGCGATCCCTGTCGAGTTTGCAAATGAAAAATTTGCAAAGGTCGTGGTGTTGCCGGTGCCTTATGATGAGACCTCCACGTGGCTGAAGGGCGCCGATAAAGGCCCGGCGGCCATCCTCGCGGCCTCGGCCAACATGGAGCTCTTCGACATCGAGACCGGAAGCGAGGTCTACCGCCGGGGCATTTTCACCGCCGAGCCCGTCACCGAAAACCGTACGCCGGAGGCCATGGTTGCCGCCGTGCGCGAGCGGGTCTCGGGCTTTCTTGAGAGGGAGCAATTCGTCGTCACCGTCGGCGGCGAGCACTCGGTCACAATCGGTGCCGTCCAGGCTCACTCCGCGCGCTATGCGGATCTGTGCGTGCTGCAGCTCGACGCCCATGCGGACCTGCGGGACGCCTACGAGGGCAGCCCGTTCAACCACGCCTGCGTCATGGCCCGGGTGCGCGAGCTCTGCCCGATCGTCCAGGTCGGCATCCGCAGCATGGACGCCGACGAACGCAGGAGCCTCCCGGAGGCAAGCGTTTTCTGGGCGCACGAGATTGCCGAAACCCCGGGCTGGATCGACGCGGTAATGTCGCGGCTGGGGAAGCACTGCTACATCACGATCGACCTGGACGTGTTCGACCCCGCGCTCATGCCCTCCACGGGCACACCCGAGCCGGGCGGGCTGTTCTGGTACGACGTCACCCGGCTCCTGCGGGCGGTAAGCCGCCGCTGCCGCATCGTCGGCTTCGACGTGGTCGAGCTGTGCCCCGGCGAGCACAACAAGGCCCCGGATTTTCTGGCAGCGAAATTGATTTACAAACTGTTGAGCTACCGGTTCGAGGGATGATCCGCCCGCGAGCGGGCTGTCGACAGATGCTGGATCTGGGGTACTGGATATTGGATACGGTTTGAGGCCCGTCGGCTCTGCCCTTTTTTCCCAGCATCGAGCATCCCGCATCCAGAATCTTTTTTAAAAAGGAAGCACCTTATGAAAAAGAAAGACTTGCTCAAGAAACCGGTCACGCACATCGACATCGCGTCATTCAACGCCACCCCCATCATCACGGCCATGCGCGGGATGTCCTTCAGCTCGCGGGACACCGCCGCCGCCGCCGACATCTTTGAACGCATGCTCAAGGACCGGGGCTGCACCATCGTGCTCACGCTGGCCGGCAGCACCAGCGCCGGCGGCTGCATGCAGGTCTATGCCGACATGATCCGGTACAACATGGTGGACGTGGTGGTGTCGACCGGCGCCTCCATCGTGGACATGGACTTCTTCGAAGCCCTGGGGTTCAAGCACTACCAGGGCAGCCCCTTCGCGGACGACCGCGAACTGCGCAAAAACTACATCGACCGGATCTATGACACCTACATCGACGAGGGGCAGCTGCAGACCTGTGACATGACCGTGAAGAAAATCGCCGATGGCCTGGAGCCTCGGCCCTATTCTTCCCGGGAGTTCATCCACGAGATGGGCCGCTACCTGACCCGGCACGCCGTCAAGAAGGGCTCGCTCGTCGAGCTCGCCTACCGGCACAACGTGCCCGTCTTCTGCCCGGCCTTCACGGACTCGAGCGCCGGCTTCGGCCTGGTCAAGCACCAGGTGGACCGGCCCGAACGGCACCTGAGCATCGATTCCGTGCGCGATTTTTATGAACTGACCCGGATCAAGATGGAGGCGAAGACGACGGGGCTTTTCATGATCGGCGGCGGGGTGCCCAAGAACTTCGTGCAGGACACTGTCATCTGCGCCGAGGTGCTCGGCCGGGAAGTCCCCATGCACCAGTACGCCGTGCAGATCACGGTGGCCGACGCGCGCGATGGCGCCTGCTCGAGTTCGACCCTCAAGGAGGCCGCCTCCTGGGGCAAGGTGGACACGACCTACGAGCAGATGGTGTTCGCCGAGGCCACCACCGTCGTGCCGCTCATCGTAAGCCACCTCTACCACCAGAAGGGCTGGAAAAAGCGCAAGCGCCGCGAGTGGAG
>JBFYWS010000301.1:0-3750 GCA_041310935.1 Desulfobacteraceae bacterium
GTCCCTGCGGACCGCTCCCGGGCCTCATGAAAATCTGCTTTTACACACCCTTCAAACCGCTCGGCCACCCGCACCCCTCCGGGGACCTGGTCACGGCCACCGGCATCTTCGAGTTTCTCGAGCGCCGCGGCCACCAGGTGGTCCCGGTGAGTTCCCTGCGCTGCCGCTGGATCTACTGGAAACCCTGGGTGTGGCCGCGTCTGGCATGGGAACGGCAGCAGGTGGCGCGGCGTTTCGGCGCGGCGCCCTGCGACCTGTGGTTCAGCTACCATTCGTATTACAAGGCCCCGGACATGCTGGGTCCGGCCGTCACCCGGCGGATCGGGATCCCCTATGTGCTCTTTCAGGGCATCTACTCCACCCGGCGCCGCCGCGATCCTAGAACGCGGCCCGGTTTTCATTTGAACCAACAAGTCCTGCTGGCCGCACGCCACGTCTTCACCAACAAACGCATGGATCTTGTCAATCTCCGGCGCCTTCTGCCGGAGGAGCGGCTGACCTACGTGGCGCCGGGTCTTCATTCCCGGGACTTCACCGCCGACCCGGGCGCGCGCGCCGAACTGCGCCGGCAGTGGGGTGCCGGCGAGGACCCCGTGGTGTTGTCGGTGGCCATGTTCCGGCCGGGGGTCAAGGCCGAAGGGCTCACCTGGGTGATCCGCACCTGCGGCGAGCTGCGGCGTCGCGGCCGGGAATTCACACTGGTCATCGTCGGGGACGGAAAAGAGCGCACCCATCTCGAGCGGCTGGCGCAGGGAGAGATCCGCGACCGGTGCATTTTTACCGGCCAGGTTCCGCGGCAGCAGCTTTACCGCTATTACAGCGCGGCCGACCTGTTTGTGTTCCCCGGCATTCAGGAAGCGCTCGGCATGGTGTACCTGGAGGCCCAATCCTGCGGGCTGCCGGTGGTGGCCTTTGACAACGCCGGGGTGTCGGAGGCGGTTCAGGACGGCCGGACCGGTTTGCTGGTGCCGATACGCGACGGGAGTGCGTTTGCCGGGGCCATCGCACGGCTGCTGGACGATGCGCCGCTGCGCCGCCACATGGGCGCAACCGCCCGGGCCCATATCCGCGAGGCCCATGAGTTGGACCGGAATTACGGAATGATGGAAGAAAAATTGAAAGGCATCGTCACACCATGATCCATCCAGAAATCACCACCCGCTTCGGGCTGATTCGCCACGCCGAAACCGTCTGGAACCGCGCCAAACGCATCCAGGGTCACCAGGACTCGCCCCTGACGCCGGAAGGTGAACTACAGGCGGCCGCCTGGGGACGAACCCTGCAGCGCCTGCGCTGGGAACGCATCCTGGCGAGCGACACCGGCCGGGCTGTCGCGACGGCCGAGCGCATCAACAACCACCTCGGACTGCCGGTGGTGTTGGACCGGCGGCTGCGGGAGCTCGACTGGGGCCGCTGGGCGTCCCGGACCGTGGCCGAGCTCCGGGCCGAGGAGGGAGCACTCGTGGCCCAGCAGGACCGTGCCGGCTGGGATTTCCGGCCGCCGGGCGGCGAGTCGCGCCGCAGCCAGTTGGAGCGCAGCCGCCAGGTGCTGCTGGAGGCCGCCGGCCGCTGGCCGGGGGCTGCAATCCTCGTGGTCACCCATGGGGGTGTCCTCAAAAGCCTGGTCCATCACCTGTCGGGCGGCCAGCCGCTTGCGACCGACGGCATCGGCCTGCAGCCCTACCAACTGCACTGGGTATCCGCCACGGGCAGTAACCTCGCGCTGGAGGGTTTAGATGCCCTGCCCACTGAATGACTCCCACACCGTGTGCGCTTCCGGAGACAGACTCATATGGACGTGCTGATGATTCATGATCTGAGCGAGGCGCATTTCGGCCTGCCGCTCGACCGTTACGGGCTTACCTTCGACGACGGCCTGTATTCCCAGTACTACTACTACCCCCTGCTGAAGGCGCACCCCCGGCCGCTCACGTTTTTCATCACCACCTCGCTGATCCGCGATGCGCCGGCCCGGGCCCGGTTCGACGGTAATTTTCTCAGGCACCTCGCCACCGGCCGGTACTCCCACAAGGCCTTCATCGAAAAGGACCTCGATTGCTTCATGACGTCCGAAGAGGTCCGTTTTCTGGCGGAGCAGCCCAACGTTCGCATCGGGGCCCACAGCCACTTCCACGACGTCATCCTGACCGATGTGCACCCGCGCAAGCCGAAGCCCCTCAGCCCATGGAAATCCGAGCGTTTTGCGGATGTGCCCGCTGCGCTGCGGCAGGGGCTGAGCATCCGCTCGCGGCTGGCCTTCCAGGGGTTCGAGTTCGCAGAGGGGCGGCTTGCGCCGCGTTCGGAGGGCCGGTGGATGGAGTTCATCCGGCGCGACACGGAGCTTTGCCTGAACTGGTTCGAACGCCATCGCATCCGGGTGTCGGACGCCTACTGCTTCCCCTTCAACGAGTACTCCTCCCGGCTGATCGATGTGCTCGCCTCCTTCGGTTTTCGAGAATTCTACGCCGCGCACTCCGCCAAGGACCCGCGTCTCATCGGCCGGACGAACATCGATTCTCTGCAGGATCCGGCGGCATGAAGATCGTATTCTACTGCCAGCATGTGCTCGGTGTGGGGCACTTTTTCCGCAGCCTGGAGATCTGCCGGGCGCTCGCCGGCCACGAGGTGATCCTGGTCACCGGCGGGCCGCGGTTCGAGGTGCAGCTTCCGGGCCACGTCCGCGAGCTGCGCCTCCCCGAGCTCGGCATGGACTCGGAGTTCAAGCAGTTCCTGGCAGCTCCCGGCGATGACATCGAGACGGTCAAACGGGTGCGTCAGGCGCGTCTCCTCGCCTTGTTTGAAGCCGAAAGGCCCGAGCTGTTCGTGGTCGAGCTGTATCCGTTCGGGCGCAAGGCCTTCCGGTTCGAGATCGACCCGGTGCTGCAGGCCATTGCCGAAGGCGGCCGGGCCTGCGGGGTCGTCTGCAGCGTGCGGGACATCCTGGTCGAGAAGCGGATGCCCGCGGAGCACGAGGCCCGGGTCGTGGCGGTGCTCAACCGCCATTTCGACGCGGTGCTGGTGCACGCCGACCCGAAGCTGGTGGCGCTTGAAGAGACCTTCGACCGCCTGGGAGACATCCGGCCTCCGGTGGTCTACACCGGGTTTGTAACACCCGCTCCGGCGCCGGACGGACGGCCGCGGATCCGCAGCCGGCTGAGACTGGCCGAGACGGAGAAATTGATCGTCGCCAGCGCCGGCGGCGGCAGCGTGGGTCTGCCCGTCCTGGAAGCCGCCGTCCAGGCCTTCCTTCGGCTGGGGCCGGGCGGGGCGGCCCGGCTGGTCGTGTTCACCGGGCCCTTCATGCCTGAGGCCGATGTGGCACGCCTCACCGCATGGGCCGGCCCCCGGGTGGACATCCAGCGCTTTACACCCGACTTCCTCGATTACCTGGCGGCAGCCGACCTGTCGGTGAGCATGGCGGGCTACAACACCAGCATGAATCTACTGGCCGCGCGGGTGCCGGCGCTGGTGTGGCCTTTTGCCCAGAACCGCGAGCAGCGGCTGCGCTCCGAGCGTCTGGCCGGCCTGGGCGCCCTGCGGGTGCTCGCGGACCGCGACCTCGAGCCGCAGCGGCTCGCCGTCCTCATGGGCCGGGCGCTCGCACAAACGGCCCGGCCCGCTGCCGACATCGATCTGTGCGGAGCCGCCAACACCGCGCGCTGGATCGCGGGCGGACGCAACCTTCAAACCAGCATCCGGCGCTCTTGAAACTGACCTTGCACGCGTCGAATAAGAGCTTTCCACATCCGA
>JBFYWS010000328.1:0-5292 GCA_041310935.1 Desulfobacteraceae bacterium
TGCGGGTCGAACCCGGGATGGCGCTCTACAAGCTGGCCGACCTGACGGTGGTCTGGCTCATCGCCGACATCTACGAGTACGAGCTGCCGCTCATCCGGCTGGGGCAACAGGCCTCCATCAATCTTTCGTATCTGCCCGGGGAGGCGTTTACCGGCAAGGCTGTTTTCATCTACCCTTACCTGGACGCTCAGACCCGCACCGCAAGAGTGAGGTTTGAGTTTGCCAATCCGCGCGGCACGCTCAAGCCGGAGATGTATGCCGATGTCGAGATCACCATCCGGCTCGGGGATAAAGTCGCGGTCCCGGAAGGGGCCATCATCGACACCGGGATTCGCAAAGTGGCGATCGTCGAAAAAGGCGCCGGATATTTCGAGCCCAGGGATGTCAAGCTGGGGACAAAGGCGGGTGACTATTATGAAGTCCTCGACGGCCTCAAGGTCGGAGAACGGGTGGTCACCAGCGCCAATTTCCTGATCGACTCCGAATCCAGGCTCAAGGAAGCCGTCGGCGGTGCGGGCCACCAGCATGGGCAGTAGAGGGGATCCCCCATGATCGAAAAAATCATTGACGCCTGCGCCCGGAACCGGTTCCTGGTATTTACCGGCGTCCTGCTGCTGATGCTCGCCGGGGTCTACGCCATGAAGCACATCCCGCTGGACGCCATACCGGACATCTCCGATGTTCAGGTGATCGTCTACACCCCGTGGGAGGGCCGCAGCCCGGATCTGATCGAGGACCAGGTCACCTACCCCATCGTCTCGGCCCTCATCTCCGCGCCGAAGGTCAAAACCGTGCGGGGGCTGTCGGATTTCGGCTTCTCCTATGTCTACGTGATCTTCGAGGACGGCACCGACATCTACTGGGCGCGCTCGCGGGTGCTCGAATACCTGCAGCAGATCACCGCCAAGCTTCCCGAAGGTGCGGCACCGGTGCTGGGACCCGATGCGACCGGCGTCGGCTGGGTGTTTACCTACGCGCTGGTGGACGAGAGCGGCCGGCACGACCTGGCCTACCTGCGGACCCTTCAGGATTGGTATCTGCGCTACGCCCTGGCCAGCGTCGAGGGCGTCTCGGAGGTGGCCAGCGTCGGGGGCTTCGTAAAGCAGTACCAGATCAACATCGACCCCAACCGCCTTGCGGCTTACGGGATTTCCATCCGGGAGGTCATCGACCGCGTCAAGGCCTCCAACAATGACGTGGAGGGGCGCCTGCTCGAATTCGGCGGCCGGGAATACATGGTGCGGGGCCGGGGCTACATCAAGTCCGTCGAGGACATCCAGTCGATCGTGGTCGGAAGCAAGGCCGGGACCCCGGTGCTGGTGCGCGACATCGCCCAGGTGGTCGTGGGTTCCGACATGCGCCGCGGAATCGTCGAGTTGGACGGCCGCGGGGAAGTCGCGGGCGGTGTTGTCGTGATGCGCTTCGGCGAGAACGCCCTGAGCGTCATCGAGGCCGTCAAGGCCAAAATCGCGGAGATCAGCCCCGGCTTGCCGGAGGGGATCAAGATCGTTCCCACTTACGATCGTTCGGAGCTGATTCGCCTGTCCATCGAAAACCTGCAGCGCACGCTTCTGGAACAAATCATCGTGGTCAGCCTGGTGGTGATCGTTTTTCTGCTGCATTTCCGATCCGCCCTGGTGCCGATCTTCGCCCTGCCGATCGCCGTCGTCATCGCCTTCATCCCCATGTTCGCCCTGCGAATCTCCTCCAACATCATGAGCCTCGGGGGGATCGCGCTCTCCATCGGGGTCCTGGTGGACGCCTCCATCGTGATGGTGGAAAACGGCTACCGGCACCTGTCCGAGGGCAGCGACGAGGATCGTAAAAACAGCACCGCCACGATTGTGAGGTCCTGCCAGCAGGTGGGGCGGGGGATCTTTTTTGCGCTCGTGATCATCATCGTTTCATTTGTGCCGGTATTTATGCTCGAGGCCCAGGAAGGTCGGCTTTTTCGACCCCTGGCTTTCACCAAGACCTTCACCATGGCGGCCTCCTCCATTCTGGCCATCACCCTGGTTCCGGTGCTGATGACAATCTTCATGAAGGGCAAGCGCCTGCGGCCGGAGGCCGAAAATCCCATCTCGCGCTTCATGCGGTGGTTCTACACCCCGGTCATTCGCTGGGTGCTGCGGTTCAAGAAAACCGCCCTCGCGGTCAATTTCCTCCTCATCCCGCTGAGCCTGTTTTTAGCGCTCCGCATCGGCAGCGAATTCATGCCGCCGCTCTACGAAGGCACCATTTTCTACATGCCAGTCACCAGCCCGGGCCTGTCGGTCACCGAAGCCGGCAAGCTTCTGGCCGCCCAGGACAAGATCCTCAAAAGCTTCCCCGAGGTCCTGACCGTGTATGGAAAAGCGGGCCGGGCCGAGACCTCCACCGACCCGGCGCCCTTCAGCATGATGGAAACCACCATCCAGCTGAAGCCGCAGGACCTGTGGCTCAAGGTCAAAAAAGACTACTCGTTTCTGCCGCAGTGGCTGCGCCCTCTGGCCGAGACATGGTTGGGCGCCGAGCGGCCGAGAACCTATGAGGAGCTCGTGGAGGCCATGGATGCGCAGATGCAGTTTCCGGGGATGCAGAACGCCTGGACCATGCCGATCCGGGCGCGGATCGACATGCTCAGCACCGGCATCCGCACGCCGGTGGGCATCAAGATCTTCGGCCCGGATTTGAGCACCATCGAGGAGATCGGCACCCGCATCGAGGCGGTTCTGAAGGGGGTTCCCGGGACTCGCAGCGTTTATGCCGAACGGGTGGCGGGAGGGTATTTTACCGACATCACGATCCGCCGGGACGCCATCGCCCGCTACGGGCTGACCGTCGGCGAGGTCCAGGAGGTCATCCAGTCGGCCATCGGGGGCATGAACATCACGCGCACCATCGAGGGGCGGGAGCGCTACCCCGTGAACGTGCGCTACCCGAGGGAACTGCGGGACGACATCGATAAAATCAAGCGCATCCTGGTGCCGGTGAGGCTGGACGGCGCCTCCGGCATGGGCAAGACGTCGGCCGCGGGGCCGGCGGCGATGGCGCAGATCCCGCTCGCCCAGTTGGCCGACATCCGCCTGACCACCGGGCCCGCCATGATCCGGGACGAAGACGCGATGCTCGCCGGATATGTGTTCATCGACGTGACCGGCAGAGACATCGGCGGCTACGTGGAGGAGGCCAAACAGCTGATTCAGGAGCAACTCAAGCTGCCGGCCGGTTATTTTCTCTCCTGGAGCGGTCAGTATGAATTCCAGCTGCGGGCCAAGGAACGGCTGAAGATCCTTCTGCCCATCGTTTTCTTTGTCATCTTCATTTTGCTTTACATGACCTTTCGCTCGGTGGCGGAGTCCGCCATCCTGATGGTGGCCGTGATCTATGCCATGACCGGCGGGGTGATCCTCCAGTACCTGCTCGGATACAACTACAGTGTTGCCGTCTGGATCGGCTACATCGCCCTGTACGGGATTGCAGTGGAAACCGGGGTGGTGATGATCATCTACCTGCACGAGGCCCTGGACAAGCGTTTGCATAAGGGTGCGGTGACCCTGGCGGATATCCACGCGGCCACGGTCGAGGGTTCGGTGCTGCGGCTGCGGCCGAAGATCATGACCGTCGGCACCACCCTGATCGGTCTGCTGCCCATCATGTGGTCGTCCGGGGTTGGCGCGGACGTCATGAAACCCATCGCCGCCCCGGTCATCGGCGGGGTCATCACCTCGACCATCCACGTGCTCATCATCACCCCGGTGATTTTTGCCATGGTGAAGGAGCGGGCGCTGAGGCGGGGTACGCTGCGCGCGTCGGAAAGCCACCATTGATGACTTTTTACGGGCCCATCAACATTGAACCATTACAGAGACTATTTGATCGGCAGGCAACACGCACAGAGATCAACGTGCAAGGGGATGTTTTTTTCCCTTCAGCCTTCGGCCTAAACATCTGAGCATTGCGGGCTATAACCATCAGCACCCACAGCAGGAGGCGTCATGAAAAGATGGATCTTCATTCTGATTACGGCAGCGGCGGCCGGCCTGGCCATTCCGTCCGTGACCCTGGCCCAACACGCGCATGGCCACGGTGCGGCGGCGGGGGGCGGCGCCATGAAAATGGATACGCGCGAAGTCCTGGTGGAAGGCGTCAAGGTGGTCTTCCAGATCATGACCAACGCCGAACACAAAAAAATGCTCAGCGACATGAAGTCCAAGGAGGAGCCCGAGAAGGGGACCACGCACAACGTCGCGGTCGTGCTGACCGACGAGAAAACCAAGAAAGAGATCATGGACGCCCAGGTCAAGATGAAACTGCTCGACCCCAAGGGCGGCGAGCAGGTCAAGTCCCTGCGCGCCTCCGAAGCCATGAAGAGCTTCGACAACTACTTCAATCTGCCGGACAAGGGTCAGTACCAGTTGCTGGTTGCCTTCAAGGTGGGGGACCAGACCCGCAACGCCGGCGTTTACTACGACCGGAAGTAGGGCCGCGGAATGTGAGCACGCTGCAGCGGTCGGCGGCCAAGGGCGGCCGCCGACCGCTGCAGTTCTAGTGTCAGCCTCGGGGGCTTACAGGGTGTTTAGAAACAAGCATCAGGCCGTCAGCCACGGCGTGCGGCGTTTTGGAAAGCGCCGTCCGCCTGAGGCGGATGAGCATTTATAAAAGCCGAACAACGCCGGATCACGGCCTTCGGCGCAGTTTTTCAACACCCTGCTAAAAGGTGCGCGAGACTGAAAAGACAACACGCTCGTCGGCGATGTCCTTGCCCAGGAAATTGGCGTTGTTCGTGTCGTTGTAGCTCAGGTCCAGGACAAAGCCCAGCAGCGGCCGGGAGATCCCGATGCGCCAGAGGGTGTAGTCATAGCCGTCATTGCCGTTGTCGCCATTGCCATTGCCGGTGGTTTTGTCGCCCTCCACCCACTGGTACCCGACCATACCGGAGAGAGTGAATTCAAACGGCAGCGACAGATCCAGCCGGCCGCTGCCATAATGCCCATCGCCATCCTCGCCGAAAAAATCCGGTGAATAGTTGTAGCCGCCGATGAGTTTAGGGCTGAGCGGAAGTTCTTTGAACGTGTAGTCGAGGCCCAGATGCCCCTCCCCGTAGCTCTTCCGGGGGTCATCCCCGCTGCCGGGGTAATAGTAGTAGATCAGCGAGGCATCCATGTTCAGGTTGGTGAAGAGCTCCCTGCCATAGCCGCCGTAAACATCCAGCTCCACATTGCCCTTGGAAATGGTGTCGTCCACGTTTGAGCCCCAGATGCCGAGGTAGGCGCCGATCGGATGCTTGTAGTCGAAACTGCCCTGAACGGC
>JBFYWS010000331.1:0-6711 GCA_041310935.1 Desulfobacteraceae bacterium
ACCTTTGTCAACGACACCCCGGTTCGAGCGAGTGCATCGATCCAGGATGGTGATGCCATCCGCCTGGGCGATCTGAGGTTTACCTTCAGCGTTGAGCCCGCAGAGGCGATGGCATCTCACGTGAATGTCACCTGGGACACCGGTAACCAGCGGGCGCCGATCCTCGAGAATGTGTCGGTGGACGATCACATCGAGCAGTTGCTGCCGAAGGGGCTTGAAAAAGACGCCAGCGAACTGATGATCAAGCGCTTGCGGCTTCTATCGGAAGTGGCCGAGATACTGGGCAACGTGATCGAGGCCGAAAAGCTTTTTCCCAAGGTTCTGGAAAAACTATTGGATGTATACCCGGAGGCCGAACGCGGCTGCATCATGGTGTGCGAGCCGGACGGCTTCAACCTGCAACCGGTGGCGGCGCTCGCCCGCCCGGGGGTTGAACACCAGATGTCCGTCAGCCGTTCCCTGGCCAAAGAGGTCGTCGGCACCCGCAGCGCTGTGCTCAGTGCCGATGTCAGCGGCGACCAGCGCTTCGATCCCCAGCACACGGTTGTGCGTTTCGGGTTGCGCACCGTGATGTGCGCGCCCATGATTTGTGAAGACACCGTTCTGGGCCTGATCCAGTTGGACAGCTCAAACCCCGAGAACCAGTTTTCCAAGGCCGACATGGCCCTGTTTCTGGGGATTGCCGGGCATACGGCCCTGGCTTTCGGCAAAGCCCGGCTGCATGAGCAGCTGATGGCCCAGATCCTTTTCCAAAAAGACCTGCAGCTGGCCGAAAAAATCCAGCACAGCTTTCTGCCGAAGGCATCGCCGAAAATGACCGGGTACCGCTTCGCCGCAAGCTATTTGGCGGCCCGGCACATCGGGGGGGATTATTACGATTTCGTCCAGATTTCGGACAGTGCACTCGGGATTACCGTCGGGGATGTCTCGGGCAAGGGGGTTTCCGCAGCACTCTACATGGCCAAGTTGAGCAGTGAAATGCGGTTCCATGCCCGTGGATGCCTGTCGCCCGGGGCTGTCCTGACGGAGTTGAACCGTTCCCTGTCCGAGGAGATGGAGAGCGGGATGTTCGTCACCCTGGCCCTGATGGTCCTCGAGCCGGAAAAGCGCAGGCTGACGATCTCCTCGGCCGGCCACCTGCCGCCCTTGCTGCGCGCGAGCGACGGTGCGGTCTCCGAGCTTCAGATCAAGGGCAACATTCCCCTGGGGGCCTTCGAAGACACCCACTACGGCGAGACGGAGCACATGGTGCAGGCCGGGGACAGCGTCTTCCTTTACACCGACGGGGTCACGGAGGCCATGAACAAGGATGGCGTCCTGTTCGGCACGGAGCAACTGAAACGCGTGATCGCTTCCAGCGGCGAGGCAGGACCCGAGGCGCTTCTTTCGGCTGTCAGCCGGGCGATTGCGGAGCACACCGCCGGCTTTCCCCAAAGCGACGACGTGGCCATGGTGTGCCTATCGGTGGATCAGGAGCCCATCAATTAACAGGCTGGTGAAAAGCAGCGCCTCACGCCAAGGCAGATGGGAGATAGAAGGTAACTGCTCAGGTGTTCAGGCTGAAGGCCATAAAAAATCTCGCCCTTGTGGGAGCGGCTTCCAGCTACGATCTTCCAGCCCTCTCACCCCTTCAGCCCTGAGCCGCTGGCCTGAAATGCTGCTTCAGCACGGCGGCCAGGTCGGCGGCATCAAAAGTGATCTGGTGCGCCCTTTTGAAGGCCGTAAGATCGGCGTAGATGCTGCCGGCGCTCTGATAGCGCGTCGCCACGTTCTTGTCGAGGCACCTCATCACGATACGGTCGAGCTCGTCCGGAACTCCGGGGTTCCGGATTTTCAAGGGCTCGATGCGAACCGACGGAATGCTCCGAATGGCTTCGATTTCGCTATCGAAGCGATAGGCCGCCTGCCCCGTGAGCACTTCATAAAAGACGAGTCCTAGCGCATAGATGTCCAGCCGGTGGTCGACGTCGTCCCCGGTCAACTGCTCCGGCGCCAGGTACATCAGCTTGCCTTTGAGCACACCGGCCTGCGTGAGGCTTGGTTCGGAGCGCGCCTTGGAAATGCCGAAATCGCTGATTTTGACTTCCCCCTGGTAAGACACCAGGATGTTCTGCGGACTGATGTCCCGGTGAACGATGTTCAGGCGTGCCCCGGTCTGGTCATCGGCTTTCGTGTGCGAATACTCCAGCCCCTTGCAGATTTCGGAAAAAACAAACACGGCCGGTTCGATGGGCACCCCCGATTTCATCCCGGAGATGATCTCGCCGAGGTTCTTGCCGTCGACGTACTCCATGGCGATGAACGAAACATCCGCAATTTTTCCGTAATCAAACACCTGGACAATGTTGGGGTGCTGCAGCAGGGCCGCCAGCCGGGCCTCCCGGATGAACATGTGCACGAAGTCCTCGTGCGCGGCAAAATGCGGGAGAATTCTCTTGACCGCGACCCGCCGCCGGAAGCCGTCCTCGCGCACATAGTCGGCCAGGTACAGCTCCGCCATCCCACCGGCGGCGACCTTTGAAATCATGTGATACGGGCCGATCGTATCGACTGTCCCCAGTCGCTGGATCAGCTCCTTGGATCTCTTTTTCTGGCGACGGTCAAGCCCCACCAGCAAGCCGACCAGCAGCAAGGTGATCGCCGTGGTGACAGTCAGATAGGTCGCGCGCAAGCGCGACAACGCCTGTTGCAGCGACTCGGCCGAAAACGCCAGTATGACCTTGCCGATGTCGATATTCGAATACGTGACGGGCAGAGAAAAAAGCGTAAGCGGCTGCGCGCCCGGAGGGGTGAGATCCGTGAACCCGGTCCCGTCCAGCGAGCCCGTCGCGACCTGGTCGAGCAGCGGCAGCAATGTGCGGGTCAGCTCCTCCGGCCCGGTCCGTGTCAGCACCTGGTTTTGATGATCCAGTATCGCGGCGTAGACCAAACCGGCGGCCTTTTCCGCCGAACGCAGCGCCACATTCAGCATCAGGACGTCTTTCTCCAATACGAACGGCCGGCATTCTTGCGCCAGGCTGCGCGTGGCGGCCGCCCCATGCTGGTAGAAAGAATAGCGGGTTCGGATCGCTGTGGATCGATAAAACAAAAAGCCGGCGGCATGCGCGGCGACACCGATCACAAGGCACACCAGAAAAGCCTTCCGGCTGCGCCGCATAAATTCGGATCGGCTGATGCCGCGGGTCGCCTTCACGAAGGTCGTGCTGGTGTATTCTTTCAGCTTTACCAGCGTCAGCGTCGCCACATCCGCAACAGACATGGTGGCACCTCTTCTTCCCTAAGGGTTAGGTTCACTTGGAAAGCAGACGGATGATTTCGGTGCAGCGCAGGATGATGCGCTGCTTGATCCATGCCAGATCCTTTCGGTCTCCCGTTTCATGGAGGAAAATTTTTCCGGTCCCGGTTCGCATTCGCATGCCGCCGAAATCCACGAAGGGAGAGGTTAGAAGCACAAGCGCAGCGGTGTCGCCATTCGCAAAAACGCCCTGGGACAGAGGTTGCGGCTTGCCGCACAAGGGGCAGGTCACCTCCGATCCGGACAGATCCAACGTTTCCGGATCGCGCGGGCGCAAAATGCCGGAAACCTTTGAAGCGAACTCGGTGAGCTGGCGGTGATAGAACGCCACAACCAGAACCAGCATAAAAAACCCGCTCAGCACAACGAGCCGCATGAAATACGCCTGGGGGTCGCTTCTGGCATCGGGTGCGATCGTCAGAAAAATTCTGCCGATGCGGATGCCGGAGTATGTGACAGCCGACACCAGGTTGAAGTAGGTCGGTGGAATGGCGGATTCCGCCTGCCAGATGTCCACCTCCCCGGCCCGGCCATCCGTGGCCCTGGCATGCGGCAGGATCTGGTTGTTTCCGGCAAAGGCGACTACTTTGTTCTGGTGATCAACCACCCAGGTAAAAAGAACCCCCGGTTTTTGCCCGACCTCGGCCACGGCCGATTGAAGCAGATCGGTGTTCTTTTCGAGCAACGGCAGGCCGACCTTCTTCGAAAGCTCCTGGATCATTTCGATGCCGCCCTTCTTGGCTTGGTCGGTTTGATAGGCCAGGTGGAGCGACAGCAAAACGTAGGCAACCGCCAGGATGAGCCCCCAGGTGAAAAACACAGCCACAAAAGGGTAGGACGCAAACGTCGCCTTGATCTTCTGCAGATGATTCATACCGGTACCCACTTTCATGAGTCGACCCCAAAAAACGGCCGGTTGGAGGCTTGAAAGAGCTGATAGTAGAGTGAGGTGGTAGATCGCTATAGAAATCGATTCTAGCGTCGGCGTTGATCCTTGTCAAGCGTTAAAGATTCCCTGCAGCTTGCTGCAGGGAATCTTTAATTTGTGGTTGTCAACTCTGAAAAAGCGAATTATGTTTCACACACGTTGGGCTCAGGGCAGGGTGATAAACTGAAAAGCGGCTTCCCGCATCCGGCACGCATGGACGTCCGGAACACCGCATGCAGAATCGGCACAGAGCGAACAGATGGTGATTCTCTCCGGCATTTCCCGACTCCGCACTCGGCCAAGATCCGCCTTTGCGGCCTGGATCGCCGTCGCCGCGATGATGGTTGCGGTGTCAGGCTGTCTCAGGCCTGCTGCCGTGACGCCGCCGGCTGCGGCCCCGGTGTACACGTCCAGGGATTACATCGTTCTGCGCCTCGACGCAGACGAATCTGCCTCCCAGCTGGCCGAACGGTTTCTGGGGGACAGCGGGAAGTCCTGGATGATCGCGGAGGCCAACCCGAACGCCGGCTTCCGCGGCGGGGAGCAGGTGGTGATCCCGCTGAAGCGGGCCAACAAGGCCGGGGTGTATCCGGACGGCTACCAGACCGTGCCGATACTCACCTACCACCGGTTCTCCGATGACTGTCCGTCCCCCTTGTGCATGCCCACCGCTATCTTCAAACAGCAGATGCGCTATCTCAAAGAAAACGGCTACCACGCCCTCACGCCGGAAGAGCTGCTCGCTTTCTTGGAATACCGGCAGCCCCTGCCGAAGCAATCCGTGTTGATCACGATCGACGACGGCTACCGTTCGGTCTACGATATCGCCTATCCGATTTTGCGCGCAAACGGTTTTACGGCAATCTTGTTCATTTATACCGAGCTGATCGATGCGGCACCGATAGCCCTGACATGGAATCAGCTCATGGAGATGAAGCGGGACGGATTTGCGATCGGCTCCCACACGATCACCCACAGTGACCTGACCCTGCCCAAGGAGGCTGAATCCAAGGCCGATTACGCCGCCCGCGTCGAAAAGGAGCTGACCGGCTCCAAGCAGATCATCGATCGCAGGCTGGGGCAAGACACCTGGCTGCTGGCCTATCCCTACGGCAACTACGACCAAAAAACAGTTGCTGCGTCAAAACAGACCGGGTATAAACTAGCGATGTCGGTTAAAAGAGGGGGGAATCCATTTTTTGCCAACGCGTTCACCCTTAAGCGAGATCAGATTCTGGAGCGCGATATGGCAACTTTTATCAAACGCCTGAAGACATTTAACCCCATTCGGCTGGAATGAGCACGCTATGAAGACCAAAGCCGTTTTCCTCGCTGTTTTCCTGGTGATCGCCGGGTGTGCGGCACCGGAGGTCAAGCAAGAGGCCCCCGTCGCAGACAAAGCCAAGATGGTCGCGGGCTATCTGGCCACAGCCGAGCAGCAGGAATCAAAGGGCGATCTGGTGGCGGCGCTGGAGAGCTACAAACTCGCGCTCACGGTGGACCCGGAGAACCAGACCGCTCAGGACAAGCGCGCCGAGGTCGAGAAAAAGCTGACCGCTCTGGCCGATGAAAACTACAAGGCCGGCCTCGAGCATCAGCGCATGGGCCGCTATGCTCAGGCGCGGCAGAAATTCCTGACCGCCGTTCGGTATAAGCCCGATTACCCGGAAGCCGTTGAGATGCTGAAGGCCGAACGCCTGGATTCGCAGCGCGTGCGGCTGCACTTTCTATATGTGATCAAGCCCGGGGAGCAGCTGTCACACGTGGCCGAGCGCTATTACCGGGATTACCAGAAGCACTATCTCATCGGGGCGTACAACGAAGTGGGCGACGCCACCAAGATCACCGCCGGTCAGACGATCAAGGTCCCCGTGATCGAAGGCCTCACCTGCTTTGTGGCTCCCGATGAGGCCGCAGCCCTTTCCAAACAGCGCACCGGCCCGCTGCCGACCGAGGTGATTGTCGTCAAAGGCTACGCCACCCACACGACGCGGCCGGGGGACACCCTTGCGCAACTTTCTCAGCAATATTACGGGGTGAAGGACAAGGCGGATCTTATCGCGAAGTACAACAACCTCAAAGAGACGGCGGGCTTCAAGACAGGCCGGAAACTCCTGATTCCGCAAGTGCCGGGAACCCCGTTCCTGGGCAGTGCGAGTGCCGAGCCCCCGGCGTCGGAAGTGCCCAAGGGGACACCGGCCGCAGTCAAAGAAACCGCCCCGGAAGTGAAACCCGAGCCCGAAAAACCTGCGCTGGCTCCGGCCCCAGCCCCGGCGGCACCGGTGGACCAGGTCGGAGCGTACCGCCAGCAGGGCATCGAGTTCCACAAGAACAAGAACTATCCCGCGGCCATTGCCGAATTCAAGAAAGTCCTGAACGTCGAGCCCAAGGACCCGGTTTCCCTGCAGTACATCTCCCAGGCCCACTTCGAGCTGGGAGTGAAGTCATTCGAGCAGAAATCCTACCTGCAGGCCGTCGAGAACTTCAC
>JBFYWS010000340.1:0-4807 GCA_041310935.1 Desulfobacteraceae bacterium
CGTGGATGGGCATCGGGGTCAACTGGGCGCAGATCTCCGGTGCCCGGGTGTTGGTCGAGGCCGGTTTGAAGGAATTCAACGCCGAGCCGGCCCAGGGCACCCACTTCTTTCAGAATGTCACGGCTCTGAACATCGGGTGCCTGTCAGTTCCCTACCAGTCGAAGTCGTTCCTGGAGTGGGGGAAACTTGATTGCATCACACCCGCCCGCGAAACGCCCCATCTGAAACTTCTGCGCTGGGCAAAGCCTCTTGAAATACGGATCGATGGGCGCATCGGCGAGGCCGTCATCTGCCTGCCGTAGTCGCCTTTGAGATCCCTCCTTTATCCACATCCACAGGCAACTGAAATCAAACGAATCCTGGAGTGGTTCGAGGTTTATATAGCCTGACTCGAACCCTGACTCTGGCAGAAGGGGATTGGGATTAACAGATCAAAGGTATCGTTTCAGGGAATTGCAGGTTTGTTTCGGCTTCGGAGGATTCGGAGGGCTATAGTCTCCTTGGATTGGCTGAAACTATCTCAGAAATGGTCGTTCGGAGATACGTCGGATATCCCAGGGATCACAAACGTTGCAACAGAAATCAAACGATGCCTGGGGTGGTTTGGGGTTTTACGTATAGCGTGGTGCCTGGTTCGAATCTTCGCTCGAGTGCGCCGGATGTGAGATTAAGCGGATCAAATTTCAGACGCGTCCGCCGCTCCAGCGCAGCTTTGCTTTGAGGACGTCGAAGTAGGGGCGGCCGGGCACGTTGACGAGGTTCAGGGGGTGGGCGCTCTGGCGCACCGTGATCACGTCCCGGTCGGTGAGGGCGAGCCCTTTCTGCCCGTCGAAGGTCAGCATGATGTCCGAGGAGCCCTTCTCCAGCCGGATGCTGATTTCAGCGGTGTCCGGAACGACGAGGGGGCGGTTGGTGAGCGTGAACGGGCAGATGGGGGTGATGATGATGCCCGGCACCTCCGGGTGGACGACCGGCCCGCCCGCGGCGAGCGAATAAGCCGTGGAGCCGGTGGGGGTGGAGACGATGAGGCCGTCCGCCCGGAACGTGGTGAGAAAGTGGCCGTCGATGTGGGTGTCGATGTTCGCCAGCCGCGCGAGAGCCCCCTTGTTGATCACGATGTCGTTCAGCACGGTCTCCCGGGCAATCGCCTGCTTGCCCCGCGTCACCTGGACGTCCAGGCGCATGCGCCGGGTGAGCGTGAACTTGTTGGCCAAGACGCGGGCCGCGGCCGTGTAGAGATGCTCGGCGGCGGTTTCGGCCAGAAAGCCGACCACCCCGAACTTCACCCCGAGGACAGGGGTATCCCGGTCCCCGATCCAGCGCACGGCGCTCAGGAACGTGCCGTCGCCTCCCAGCACGAACACGCAGAACAGGTCGTTGGGCGCGGCGGCATGGCGGCGTTGGAAACCCCGCGGCACGGGCGACGGGCTCTGTCTCCGAAAGACCTCGACCCCTCTCGCCTGCAGCCAGGCTTCGAATTTTTTGGCTGTCGCGGTGGCGCGGGGGTCCTTCTTGACGTACACGCCGACCCGGCGCACGCCGGAAGGCACACTTTCCCGGGGTTGTTTTTTTTTCACGCGGTGAGGATCCTTCCTGTAAGGGAGTTTACGTCTGTTTAACAGGGTGTTGAAAAGCCGCGCCTCAGACCGTGATCCGGCGTTGTGCGGCTTTTGTAAATGCTCATCCGCCGCAGGCGGACTGCGCTTTCCAAAACGCCGTACGCCTTGGCTGACGGCCTGATGCTTGCTTTTCAACACCCTTCTATACATGCTGGAACGGTGAATCGCAAGCGAGTCACTCCTCAACTCCTCGTATTATTCATCACTGCGTGAGAGATCTGTCAAGCGTCTTGATTTCCATCAAAATCTCGGATACACACAGCGCATTGTCCACCCTCCGCGTGCAGTGACGGACCGCCATGAATTGCAGCCAGCCGTATTGGAACCCCATCCTCGAAACGCTTCCCCCGGAAACGCTGCGGGCACTTCAGCTGAAGAAGTTCCAACGCATTTTCCGCTGGGCCTACACCCATTCGAAATTTCACCGTGCGCTCTATCAAGCGGCGGGCGTTGCGCCGGAGGACATCCGCACACTTGACGACATCCGCCGGGTGCCCACTGTGGAGAAATCCATGATGCGACAGATCCAGGGCAAAGACCCTTACCCCTACGGAGATGCCCTTTGCGTGCCCCTGGAAGAGGTGTCGGTATACCGCCAGACCAGCGGCACCACCGGTCAGCCCGTCTACCAGCCGGACACGTGGCAGGATTGGGAATGGTGGGCCGAATGCTGGTGTTACATTCTCTGGGCGCAAGGCTATCGGCCCAGTGACCGGGTATTCATTCCCTTCGGCTACAACGTGTTCGTCGCCTTCTGGGCCGGCCACTACGCCGCCGAAAAACTCGGTTGCGAGGTGGTCCCCGGCGGTGTCCTGGACACCAAAGCCCGCATCCTGAAAGTCCAGGAGCTCAGAGCGACTGCCCTGATGGGCACGCCGACGTATATCCTCAGCATGGCGGAGACGGCGCGCTTGAAGATGGGTATCGACCCGTCCCGCCTGAGCGTCAACAAAATCACCTGTGCCGGGGAGTGCGGGGCCAGCATCCCCAGCACCAAGCGACGGCTGGAGGAGGCCTGGGGCGCCAACGTGTACGATCATGCCGGGGCTACCGAAATCGGCGCCTGGTCCTATGAGTGCGCGGCGCAGCCCGGCGGATTGCACGTGAACGAGGCCATGTTCCTGGTGGAAATCATCGACCCCGAGACCGGCCAGACGATCGAAGAGGCTGGTCGCCGGGGCAAAATGGTCATCACCGCCTTCGATCGCCAGGCGCAACCGTGCGTGCGCTTCGACTCCAAGGACGTGATCGAGTGGGCGGCCGAGCCCTGTAGGTGCGGCCGGTCCTTCCGGTTGATCCGGGGCGGGGTGGTGGGGCGGGCGGATGACATCACCAAGGTGAAGGGCGTGCTGATAGCGCCGTCCGCCATCGAGGAGGTGGTCCGCGGCATCAAGGGGTTGGGCGATGAGTATGAGGTGGTCGTGGAGAAGACCGGAGATACCGAGACCATCCGCCTGAGGGTCGAAGTGCTGCCCGAAGCCCAGGATCAATGCGCTTGGATCCAGTCCGAACTGGAGGACCAGTTGCGCCTGAAAACCAATCTGCGCTACGATCTGGAAATCTGCGGTTGCGGCAGCCTGCCGCGCTACGAGGTCAAGGCCAAACGGTTCAAGGACTTGCGCGGAAAGAAATCGGAATAATGTCCAGGAAGGAACGTATGCAGCCCACGATCGACATGGACAACTTGCACCTGAACATCCAGTCCGCCCGCCAAGCCGTCAGGGAGCTCAAGCGGCTGGGTGAGGATTTTCCGGCGGTGGCCAGAAATGCCGAGCGGATGCTGGCGAGCCTCAAGATGCTTGAAATCAATGTTTCCGACGTGATAGAAATGGAAGGCATTGATCCTGGAGACAGTTAATGCAGGGTTGGGGTTCAAGCCCTTTTAAGGAAGTCTATCTCCTTTTTTGCCGGTGCCCGCCCTATGCGGGCATCCGCAAAAATGGAAGGAAGGAAGAAAAGATATGGCCGAGTCGATTCTGAACGGTAAACGGGTTCTGGCCGTCGACGACGAGCCGGACGTGCTGGAGTCCCTCGAAGAGTTGGTGCTGGCGGATGCGCCCCGGTGCCGGATCGAGAAGGCTGGAACTTACGAGGACGCCATCCAACTGCTGGAGAACAACACCTACGATCTGGTGGTCCTCGACATCATGGGGGTGCGCGGCTTCGACCTGCTGGAGACGGCCGTCAAGCGCCATTTCAGGGTGGCGATGCTGACCGCCCATGCGCTCACACCCGAAGCGCTCAAGCGTTCCTACGACATGCGGGCCTACGCCTTTCTGCCGAAGGAGAAACTGGCCGACATCGTTCCCTTTCTCGAAGACGTGCTGAAGTACGATTATGCCACCGGCTGGAAACGGCTGCTGGAGAAACTGCACGGTTTTTTCAGCGACCGCTTCGTGTCGGACTGGGAGAAGAAGACCGGGCTCGAATGGAAAGAGTGGTCAAAATAATTTTTCATCCCGCCGGGCGGGATGAAAAATTATATCTAAAACACCGTCCCGCTGTGCGGGACGGTGTTTTAGTTCATGAGGAGGTCGGGGAGAAAGGTGCAGATCGACGGGAACAGAAAAAGTAAAATGGCGCAGAACAGAATGCTGAGCAGGAACGGGTAGACGCCGCTGTAGATGATACTGAACGGCACCTTGGTGATGTTCTTCACGACGAACACGTTGATCGCCACGGGCGGGATCACCACGCCGACCATGACGGTCAGGGCGATGATCATCCCGAACCACACCGGATTGAACCCGAGCTTGATGATGACCGGGTAAAAGATCGGGGTGGCCATGACCATGAAGGCGAGGTCGTCGATAAAGGATCCGCCGATCAGATAAATGATCGCAATCACCACCATGATGATGTAGCGGTTGAAGGGCAACGTCACCACCCAGTCGGCCGTGATCATGGGGATCTGGGTCACCGCCAGGAAATGTCCCAGGATGACGGAGCCCGCGATGAGCATCAACACCATGCAGGCCGTGCGCAGGGATTCGGCCACCGACTTGACGTAGCCCCTGAAGTTCAAATCCCGCTTGATGACGGATAGAAAAAGAACGGCGAAGGTCCCCACGCTGCCGGCCTCGGTCGGCGTGAAAAACCCCTGCATCAAGCCTCCGATCACCAGGGAGAAAATGACCAGAATCCAAAGTACCTCGGGCAGCGACGCCACACGCTCCTTCCAGGTGGAT
>JBFYWS010000356.1:0-3172 GCA_041310935.1 Desulfobacteraceae bacterium
ATACCGCCTGCCAGTGGGTGTACAGCCTGCAGGCGCCGAAGGGCGCCAAGGTCAGGAGCACCGAGGAAGTGGTGGACGAGACTACCGACCCGCCGGAGATCGACGACATGAGCGGCAAGTACTACCCGCACCTGACCCACGCCAACTTCTCCAAGGCCTTCCTGCTCAAGTTGATGACCGCCTGGCAGTACGCCTGGCTGGTCATGAACGAGGGCTACTACTTCGCCGTCATGAGAAGGTTCGGCCAGAAGATGGCCGACGAATGCGAGCTGGCGGCGTGGCTGCGACTCGCTGAGAAGACCAACAAGCGCTACGCGCCGGTGGGTGAGTTCAAGCTGAACTCGGTCACCGACTCGCTCAAGGTCCTGCAACTGGCCATGGACAGTACCATGGGCTTCTTCCCGGCAAAATACGACATCAAGAGCCCCAACCACGTCGTGCTGAAGATCGGCAAGGGGAAATGGCCCGACTACATGGAGAACGCCGTGCTGCAGAGAACGCCGGCCATGTACCACCAGGGCGGAGCCCCGATCCTGCAGAAGTACCTGGTCAATCCCAGGATCAAGGTGACGCCGTTGAGGGTGCCGCCACGAAACGAATACGACGACATTGACTGCGAGTGGGACCTGAAGCTGGAGTAGGCCGCCCGTGTCATGTCATTCCCGCGGAAGCGGGAATCCAGGTGTCTATCCCTTCTGCCGCTGCCGGAAGGCCTTGATGTAGCGGGCGGCGTGCCGGTCCCGCCCCAGGGCCAGGTCGATGGCCAGTATCGCCGGGCGGATTTGGCTCACATTCACGATGGGGCACGTGATCCCCGCCGCAACCGCCATGGCCATGAAAGCCCCGTTCAGCAAAGGACGGTCCGGCATGCCGAAGGAGATGTTGCTGCCCCCGAACGTCATGTTCACTCCCAGCTCGGCCTTGACCCGGCGGATGGTCTCCAGGGTCACCAGTCCGGCCCGGCTGTCGACACCGACGGCCATCGCCAGGCAGTCGATGACCACATCCTCCCGCGGTATGCCCAGCGCCCCGGCCCGCTGCACGATGCGGCGGGCGATCTCCAACCGGCCTTCCGCGTCGCCCGGGATGCCTTTCTCGTCCATGGTCAGGCCGATGACTACGGCGCCGCGCTCCTTGATCAGCGGCAGGAGCTCATTCAGCGAAGGCTCCTCCCCGTTGACCGAGTTGACCAGCGGCTTTCCCCGGTAGACCTTCAGCGCCGCCTCCAGGGCTTTGACATTGTGGCTGTCCAGGCAGAGCGGCACATCCACCACCTCCATGACCGCCTGCACCGCCCGTGGCAGCAGGCTCACCTCATCCACGCCCGGCGCGCCCACGTTGACGTCCAGGACATCCGCCCCGGCCTGCACCTGGGCCAGCGCCTCGGCCTGCACCACCTGCATGTCGCCGGCCTGCAGCGCAGCGGCCAGCTTGGCCTTGCCGGTCGGGTTAAGGCGCTCACCGATGAGCACCGTGGGACGGCTGTCGCTGATCACGACTTCTTTGGTGGCGGATGACACTCTCGTTTCCATCAATCGCTCCATTTCACTGGTCCGATTTGGGTGGCCCTGGCGAAGATCTGCATGAACTGGGGCACGGTGGCCAATTCAACATACTCGATGCCGCGCGCCAGGTCCTCCGCATCCCGACGCTGGACCATCGACACTAGAGCCATCCTGGCCCCCCCACCCGCCGCGTTCCCCACCTGCCGGAAGCGCTCCAGCGGCACGAGTGGCAGCATACCGATGGCCATTGCACTGACCAGGTCCAGGTAGGTGCCAAAGGCTCCGGCCAGGATCACCTGTTCGACATCCGCCTCAGCCACTCCCTTGGATTGCAGCAACACCTGTAGGCCGGTGCGGATGGCGGCTTTGGCCAACTGTATTTCCCGGACGTCGTGCTGGGTGATGGTGATGTCCGGAGCGGTGCCGCGCTCCTCTTCGCTCACCAGCACGAACTCGCGCTGGCCATCCGTGACCCGCACCCGAGCATGTTCCTGCATCCGGCCGCTGGCATCCACGATGCCGGCCGAGTAGAGTTGGGCCACCGCGTCGATGATTCCCGAACCGCATATACCCGCTGGCGGTGTTCCGCCCACGGTCTGGTACTCCACCCTGTCATTCGTGATAATGAGCCTCTCGATGGCCCCAAGGCCAGCCGTCATGCCATGCTTGATGTGACCGCCTTCGAAGGCCGGGCCGGAGGCGCAGGAGACGCAGGCCATCTGCCCATGGCTGATTAGAGAGACTTCGGTGTTGGTACCAATGTCGATGGCCAGCGCCACTCTTCCCGTCCAGAGAAACTTGGTGGCCAGCACCATGGCCACGTGGTCGGCACCGACGAAGCCAGCGACGTTGGGGAGGAAGTGCGCGTAGGCGCCGGGCGCGATCGAAAGGCCCAGGTCGCGCGCCTTGATGTCCAGCGCTCCCGTCGCAGCCGGGACGAAGGGCGGCCGCAGGAGCTGTTCGATGGGCAGATGCAGGGCCAGGTGGTGCATGGCGGTGTTGCCCACCAGCACGGCCTCGACCACGTCTTCCGGCTCGGCTCCGGCCTCACCGCAAAGACCCGCCGCCAGTTCGTTCAGCGACTTTATGACAACTTGCTGCAGCCTCCGCCGGCGAGAGGCCGATTCCCTGGCAGCCACCAGTCGCGTGATGATGTCTTCTCCGTAGGCCGCCTGGGGATTCATAATGCCGCGGGCGGCCAGCGTGGCGCCGCGGTCCAGATCGACGAGATATCCGGCGATCTTGGTGGTGCCGATATCAAACGCCAGCCCCAGTTGGGTGCTGGGCCATGGCCCAAAGGCCACCACCTCGCCACCTCGCACCGAAGCCCGAACGTGCCTCGGCCGCGGGGCCTGCTGCGAGAGCTGCCGCACCGCCTCGGGGTCGATGGTGCGGCAGTCGATGCGGTGCTGGTCGATCACCATCTTCAGCAAGGCCTCGGCATCGGCGCTGGCATCTGCCAGGAACACAGAGGCCAGGTCGAGATCGTAGGCCCGCACCGGCGGGTCCGGGGCCACGGCGCATTCGAGGCTCTCGACCTGCACCCGTACGGGCGCTGACAGGGACTCGGTCGGCACGCGCACCCGGCAGTCTGTCAGCGGCCGGGCCTGGCAGGCAAGCCTGTAGCCTTCGGCGAGTGGGCGAGGACCGAGGGCCTGGGCCTCGTC
>JBFYWS010000359.1:0-4417 GCA_041310935.1 Desulfobacteraceae bacterium
CGTGCAACAGAGTGCCTGGAGTACAATCGAATGGACGATCCCAATCAAAGCGGTTCGAAAGCGGTTCACGTCATTTCCGGCAAGCGGGGCGAGGAGCGTGTCCGCTCCCGGATTCTCGAGGAGCAGGTGCAGGCGGCCGTGGCCCAGGGCCACCGGCGGCTGCAGATCGAGGCCTACGGCCAGCACGGCATCGGCGGCCGCCTCTGGCGGGCCGGGCAGGAGACGGTCTCCATCCGGATCACCGGGCACCCCGGGCAGCGGGTGGGGTCCATGGGGTTCCCCCACACCGTGATCGAGGTCCTCGGGCCGGTCTCCGACGACGTGGGCTGGTTGAACGCCGGGGCGGAGATCGTCGTACACGGCAACGCCGGCAACGGTGCCGCCAACGCCATGTCCCAGGGCCGGATTCTGGTCGGGGGGAACATCGGCGCGCGCGGCATGACCATGACCAAGCACAACCCGCGCTTCAGCGCGCCGGAGCTATGGGTGCTGGGCTCCGCCGGGGACTACTTCGGCGAGTTCATGGCCGGCGGCATCGCCGTCATCTGCGGCCACGAGGCCCAGAGGCCGGAAAACGTCCTGGGCCACCGGCCGCTCGTGGGCATGGTCGGCGGCAAGGTGTTCTTCCGCGGGCCCCACGGCGGTTTCAGCCAGGCAGATGCGCGGCCGGCGCCCATCGGCGAGGCCGACTGGGACTGGCTGCTCCCGCAGTTGAAGGTGTTTCTCAAGAAGATCGGCCGCTCCGAGCTTTTGCGGGTGCTCGCCGAGCGCGAGCACTGGCAGCTTCTGGTCGCGCGCAAACCGAACGAGAAGGCCGGCCGCGCGAGCCGCTCCATGGCGGCCTTCCACCGCGAGGTCTGGGATGCGGATCTCGGCTCCGGCGGTCTGATCGGCGATCTGACCCGGATCGACCGCAGCGCCATCCCCCTGATCGTCACCGGCAGCCTGCGGCGCTTCGTGCCGGTGTGGGAAAACCAGAAGTACGCGGCCCCCTGCGAGGCGAGCTGCCCCACGGGGATCCCGGTCCAGCGCCGCTGGCAGCTCATCCGCGAGGGCCGTGTGGACGAGGCCGTTGACCTCGCGCTTTCCTACACCCCCTTTCCGGCCGCCGTGTGCGGCTACCTGTGCCCGAACCTGTGCATGCAGTCGTGCACGCGCGGCTCGGCGGCCATGGCCCCGGTGGACACGACCCGGATCGGTCAGGCCAGCATCCGCGCGAAGCTCCCCGAGCTGCCGCCCCTGAGCGGCCGGAGGATCGCCGTGATCGGCGGCGGGCCGGCGGGGCTCTCGGTCGCCTGGCAGCTGCGGCTCGCCGGCCACGAGGCGGTGGTCTACGAGCTTACCGGCCGGCTGGGGGGCAAGTTTACGCGCGTTATTCCCGAAAGCCGGATCCCGAAGGAGGTGATCGAGACCGAGCTTGGCCGCGTCAAGGAGGTCGTGCCCCACGTCTACCTCCAGCAGCCGCTCGCCCCGGAAGACGTGTCCCGCTTGCGGGAGGACTTCGACTTTGTCGTCATCGCCACCGGCGCCCAGAAGCCGCGCATGCTGCCCATCCCGGGCATCGAGCGGGCCGTTGCGGCGCTGGACTTTCTTCAGGCGGCCAAGGCCGGGACGGCCGCCTGCGGCAAGCGGGTGGTCGTGATCGGAGCGGGCAACGTCGGCTGCGACGCGGCCACCGAGGCGCGCCGCCTCGGGGCCGAGGAGATCCTGCTGCTCGACGTACAGCAGCCGGCCTCCTTCGGCCGGGAGCGGCAGGCCGCCGAGGCCGCCGGCGCCCGGTTTCGCTGGCCCGTCGTCACCCGGGAGATCACGGCCGCCGGCATTACCCTTGCCGACGGTGAGGAGATCGCCGCCGACACGATCATCGTCTCCATCGGCGATGTCCCGGACCTCTCCTTCCTGCCCGAGGGGATCGCGGCCGAGCGGGGCTTCGTCAAGGTGGACGCGGATCACCGCACCAGCGACCCCAAGGTGTTCGCCATCGGTGACGTGGTGCGGCCCGGGCTCCTGACCGAAGCCATCGGGGCGGGGCGCCGGGTGGCCCAGAGCATTTGCGACGAATCCGACGGCCGGACGCCGGCGCCCTTCCGGCGGCAGATGATCGAGAAGCGCCGGGTGACGCTGGAGTACTTCGACCCGCGCATCACCGTGTTTTCCGATGTGCACCAGTGCGGCGCGCAGTGCCTCTCCTGCGGGGCCTGCCGGGACTGCGGGGTCTGCGTCGCCGTCTGCCCCCAGGGGGCCATCCGCCGGAACGACCTGGGCGGGAAAAACTACGAGTACGCGGTGGACGAGAACCTGTGCATCGGCTGCGGTTTCTGCGCCGGGGCCTGCCCCTGCGGGGTCTGGAACCTGGAGGAGAATTATCCGCTGGCATGACGGCCGCTTTCGCGGCCGTCATTTTCCGAAAACAATGGACCCTTAAAATTTGGTTTTCAGACGACTTTGTAAAAAGTTCCAAATTCAAGGCGCGCGAGTCGTGTGTCATGAGGCGTACTGATCGTACGCCGCAGTGACAACGAGATGAAGCGCAACGCCGAAGTTGGGCTTTTTACGAAGTCGTCAATGAGGTTGAATATACCATGTCGAAAACTGCGGCGTTGACGTTAAACGATGTCTCCGACAAGCCCCGCGAGTCCTGCGGCATTTTCGGGATCTGCGGACAGCCGGAGGCGGCGGCGTTGACCTATTTCGGCCTTTATGCGCTGCAGCACCGGGGCCAGGAGAGTGCCGGCATTGCCGTCGCCCGGGATGACACCATTGTCTCCCACAAGGGCATGGGCCTGGTGGCCGACGTGTTCGACGTCGATCACCTGGAGGAGCTCGCCGGCTGCTGCGCCATCGGGCACGTGCGCTATTCCACCACCGGCAGCTCGATTCTCACCAACGCCCAGCCCTTCATCGTCCGGCACCGCAACAAAATGTATGCGGTCGGCCACAACGGCAACATCGTCAATGCCCACCTGCTCAAAGAAGAGCTCGAACAGGCCGGCTCGATCTTCCAGAGCACGATGGACAGCGAGATTTTCCTGCACCTGTTCGTGAAGAACCTCAAGCTCGGCTTTGAACAGGCCCTGGTGGCATCCGTCTCCCGGCTGGAAGGCGCCTTCTCCTTCGTCATGCTCACCAACCGGGGCGAGGTGGTCGGCATCCGCGACCCCCACGGCTTCAGGCCCCTGTGCCTGGGCCGCCACGACGGCAACTACGTGCTGGCCTCGGAGAGCTGTGCCCTGGACCTGGTGGAGGCCGACTTCATCCGCGAGATCGAACCGGGCGAGATCGTCATCATCACACGGGACGGGGTGCGCAGCATCCGCACCCCGGCCGCCGCCCGGCGGGCCTTCTGCATCTTCGAGCTCATTTACTTTGCGCGGCCGGACAGCACCATCGACGGCAAGAACGTCTACCTCGTGCGCAAGGCCCAGGGCCGCCAGCTCGCCCGGGAAGCGCCGGTTTCGGCCGATTTGGTGATGCCGTTCCCGGACTCGGGGACGTACGCCGCCATCGGCTACGCGGAGGAATCCGGCATCCCCTTCGAGCTGGGGATGATCCGCAATCACTACGTCGGCCGGACCTTCATCCAGCCCACCCAGAGCATGCGGGATTTCGGCGTGCGCGTGAAGCTCAACCCGGTGCGCGAGCTACTGAAGGGCAAGGAGATCATCATCGTCGACGACTCCATCATTCGCGGCACGACCGTCAAGACGCGGGTCAAGGCGCTGCGGGAGCTGGGGGTGAAGCGGGTGCACATGCGCATCGCCGGTCCGGCGCACCGGTTCCCCTGCCACTACGGCATCGACTTCTCCACCCGCGGCGAGCTGATCGCCTCGGGCAAATCCATGGAGGAGCTGCGCGTTCTGCTGGACCTGGATACCCTGCACTACCTCAGTATTCCCGGCTTGCTCGCGTCGACCGGTGTCCCCGACGCGGAGCACATGTTCTGCAAGGCGTGCTTCGACGGGTGCTACCCCGTCCATTTCGACGACGCCGTTTCCAAGGATTGCCTGGAAAAGGACTGCTGATCACCGGGCGGGATCATTCGTCCCGGCCCCATCCAGCGGCTGAACCGCGAATGCGAGCGAATCCTAAAAAAGACCGCATTCCTTTCGGCCGAAGATCCCCTGCAGCTTGCGGCAGGAATCTTCAACTCTCCGGCCGGCTTGCGCTTTCGGCCCCTTCGGTGTAGAATTTTCGAATAATGCGGCGACAGGGTCACGATCTCCGTGGAATCCGGCGGCGACAGGCGCGCGAGGGGTTTTATGATCGAATCGAAATATCTTAAGGACAACATCGAGAACATCCAGAAGCTGATGGCGATCCCCGCCCTGCGGGACTTCGAGACCAAGAGCCTCGGCAAGCTGCTCAAGCTCAGCAAAATCCGGGAATACGAGGACGGGGAGGCCATCATCCGCGAGGG
>JBFYWS010000374.1:0-5383 GCA_041310935.1 Desulfobacteraceae bacterium
ACAACCTCGGTATCTGAACGTATCGTCCCGAACTGGCGCAGTTGCTACCTTGCGCCTTATGCCCTCCGAATGGCTCTCGGCGGAAATCCGCCGTCCGATGGGATGTAACCCTTTTCCCCCCCGCGCCTGCCGCAACCGGGAGCATCACCTGCGTCCCACGCTGTGGCATGCCCGAAGGGATGATTTTAGTCTGGCGGCCGGGACGGTGTCAACCTTTTTTTCATCCCACCGGCGTTTGCCCAGCCTCAAGTCCTGCAAACCCAGTGCCAATATTGCGGACATGACGAGATATAACGAAATATCAATTTGTTATGATTTCAGGCACGGTTTTCCGCGCGCGGTCCCGGCTTACATATCGGTATGTTGGCAGACGGTTTTTCGCCCGCCTCGGAATTTATTGCCGCCGGTTCGGCAACGTCACAAAACGGCCGGTTGCGGATGCCGCTGAAAATGCCCGCCCCCCCAAAAAAAAGAGGCCGGCAAAACCGGCCTCGAATAGGTCTGGCTCCCCGAGCAAGACTTGAACTTGCAACCTAGTGGTTAACAGCCACCCGCTCTGCCGATTGAGCTATCGGGGAATTATTCAACCCTTTATTTTTATGGCAATGTTGCCTATGTGTCAATACAATTTTTCGAACGCGGTGGTCCGGCAGTAATGCCTTTCCCACGGTTGCGCCCGGATGTGGGCGAAGAATGAATTCTTCTTGCTTGCAGGGGGCTTCATGGGGCATATCCATGATCAAGTGACTGCCTTCAACCCGAACCCGCGTGAGAGAGGACGGCATCATGAAACCCGGGCGAAACGATCCCTGCCCCTGCGGCAGCAGGAAGAAATACAAGGTGTGCTGTCTTGCCAAGGCGGAGGTTTCCACCGACTTCCTATACGACAAGCTGAGCGACGCATATAACCGACTGAGCGAGCGTATGCTGCAATTTGCACACAAGGTGTTGGGCGAATACGGATTCTCCGAGGCCATGGCGGAGTTCCTACTGTGGCCGGAGGACGATCAGTACGATGCGGAACTTGATAGACGTGCAGATTCCCACTCCGCAATCTTCTTTCCGTGGCTGCTTTTCAACTGGGTGTGGGACCCCGACGATTTCGACGAAAGGTCGGCCATCCCGATCGATACGACTATCGCCGAGGCCTTCTTGAAAGATCCGAAGGCCCGCCTGGATCCCCTGGAGAAACGGATTATCGAGGCCACCATCGCGAAGCCCTTCAGCTTCTACGAAGTGATCGAGTGCCGGCCGAATCAAGGGCTCCGGCTGAAGGATGTTTTTCTGGGCGAGGAGGTTGACGTCAGCGAGCGTAGCGGCTCCCAGCACGCGCGCGCGGGTGACATCTTCTATGCACGCGTGGCCCGGATAGATGCCGTGGCCATGTTGGCGGGCTGCGGCTCCATTCTTATCCCGCCAGACTACAAGCCGCATCTCATCCGGTTCAGGCCCGTCCTTCATGAAAATGGAAAGACCCCCATCACGCTCAGGGACCTGGACGACTACGATTTCGAGCTGCGGGAGATTTATTTCGGCATCTACGACCGGTTGACGACCCCTCCCCAGATCCGCAACACGGATGGAGACCCGTTGGTGCTCCACCGGCTGCACTACGAAATCGATTCCGCCGAGGTGGCGTTCGATCGCCTGAAAGCCCTTTGCGTGACGGAGAACGAAAAGGAAATGCTTGCCGACGCGCAGCGCGACGATGCCGGCCGGATCCATAAAATCGACTTGACCTGGAGCCGCAAGGGGAACCGGCAGATCAAGTCGTTTGAGAACACCATCCTGGGCCAACTCCATATCGACGGCCGGAGCCTCAAGATCGAAGTCAACTCAGCCAAACGCGCCGAAAGGATTCGCGGGGAGGTGAAAAAGCGGTTGGGTGAGCATGCCGTCTACAAAACCACCGAGATCCTAACAGACAATGCTTTTTCTCATGAGGAAGGGGAACATGCGCCGGATCCCCGCCAGGAAGAACTCCTGAAGCATCCCGAGGTGCGCGCGCACCTCGTCAAAGTGCTGAGCGACCACTGGTCCGGGTGGGTCGACACGAAGATCCCTGCACTGGGCGGGAAAACCCCGCGCCAGGCCATAAAAACCCCCGCAGGGCGTGAAAGCGTGGAGGCGCTGCTGTTGGGGGCCGAACGCGATGCGGCCCGATTTCCGCAACTCCCGGAGGTGGCGGTGGAGGCGGTTAGAAACGCTCGCCGAGCCCTCGGTCTCGACAAGGACCACGGGCACTGACCCGCCGATGTTTCTCATCCGCCGTTCATCGGCCGACTCACGAACCCATCTGAAACGCAACGTCGCTGGACGCTCATGATCAATGAAAAAAGCCGGGGTTCTCGCCCCGGCTTTTTTCATTGGGACTCATCCCCCGGAGGTCGTCTTGACCCTCAGGTGCAGCTCATCCAGCTGCGCATTCGTGGGCACCGAGGGCGCGTTGGTCAGGAGGCAGGAAGCCTTCTGCGTCTTGGGGAAGGCAATCACGTCCCGGATGGAGCTCTCGCCGCAGAGCAGCATCACCAGGCGGTCGAGCCCGAACGCAATGCCGCCGTGGGGCGGCGCCCCGGAGTCCAGGGCAGAGAGCAGGAAGCCGAACTTCTCCGCATACCCCTCCGGATCCATGCCGAGGGTCTTGAAAATCCGCTCCTGGAGCTCGCGCTGGTGGATGCGGATGCTCCCGCCGCCCACCTCGAAGCCGTTCAGCACCAAGTCGTACGCGCGGGATTTCACCGTGAGCGGGGCCGTTTCGAGCTTTTCATAGTCCTCTTCGAGCGGCGAGGTGAAGGGGTGGTGCAGGGCCTGGTAGCGCTTCTCGGCCGCGTCGTATTCAAACATCGGGAAGCGCGTCACCCAGAGGAAGTTGAACCGTTTCGCATCGATCAAACCGAGCTTCTGTCCCAGATGGTTGCGCAGCTGCCCGAGGGAATCGTTCACGACGGCGGCCTGGTCGGCCACGAAGAAGACCACATCCCCGGGCTGCATGTCGATCCTCTCGGCCAGGGCCTGTTTTTCCGCGTCCGTGAAGAACTTGGCGATGGGCGACTGCCAGCCGTCCTCGCGCACCTTGATCCAGGCCATGCCCTTCGCCCGGTAGACCGCCACAAATGCGGTGAGGTCATCGATCTCCTTGCGCGAAAGATCGCTGCAGCCCTTGGCGTTCAGGGCCTTGACGATGCCGCCCTTGCCCACCGCCTCCGCAAATACCTTGAAACCGGACCCGGCCACGATGTCCGAGATCTCTTTCAGCTCGAGCCCGAAGCGGGTGTCCGGTTTGTCGAGGCCGTAACGCCCCATGGCCTCGTCGTAGGACAGACGCGGGAAGGGGGTCGCGAGGTCGAGGTCGAGAATGTGCTTGAAGAGTGCGACCATCAGGCCCTCGGCCACCCCCATCACGTCCTCCTCGCCCACGAAGGACATCTCGATGTCGATCTGGGTGAACTCCGGCTGGCGGTCGGCGCGCAGGTCTTCGTCCCGGAAACAGCGCACGATCTGGTAGTACCGGTCGAAGCCGGAAATCATGAACAGCTGCTTGAAAAGCTGCGGCGATTGGGGCAGCGCGTAGAACATCCCCGGGTTGACCCGGCTCGGCACCAGGTAGTCCCGGGCGCCCTCCGGCGTGCTGCGGGTTAGGAAGGGCGTTTCGAGGTCCAGGAAGCCCAACCCGTTCAGGGTGGCGCGCACGCTGGCCGCAGCCCGGTGCCGCAGCATGAGATTGCGCTGCAGGCGGGGCCGCCGCAGGTCGACGTGGCGGTGCTTGAGGCGTGTCGCCTCGGAGACATCCACGTTGTCCTCGACCAGAAATGGCGGGTTCTGGGCCGGGTTCAGGACCTTCAACTCGGAGACCAGGATCTCGATCGCGCCGGTTGCCAGATTCGGGTTCACCATCCCCTCCGGCCGGTGTCGGACCCGGCCCCGCACCCCCAGCACGTACTCGCTGCGGATGACGTGGGCCTTGGCGTGCACCTCCGGCGCCATCTCGGGGTTGAACACCACCTGGGTGATGCCCTCGCGGTCCCGCAAGTCGACAAAGATCACGCCCCCGTGGTCGCGCCGCCGCAGCACCCATCCCATGAGCACCACGTCCCTGCCGACCTCCGCCGCCCCAAGTTCCCCGCAGCTATGGGTTCTACGCATGTCGCCTAGTTTGTCTGCCACGCCTTGCTCCTTCCATTATCGCAAAACAGCTCTGCGAGCTTCAATGCCTTTTCGTCAGCTGACGCACAGTTTCCACCAGGGTGGCGAACGGCACCGGGATTTGCTCCTTGGTCTGCATGTTGCGCAGGACGGCGACCTTCTCTTCGAGTTCCTTGTCGCCGATCATGAGGACCTGAGCCGCACCCAGCCGGTCGGCGCTCTTCATCAGGCTTTTCAAACCCTTGTCGCCGAACTCCATCTCCACCCGGAGGCCTTCCCGGCCCAAACGGCAGCACCACTCAAACGCCAGGGCGCGGCTGCGCTCTCCGAGCGCTGCCAGAAAGAGCTCCGGCCGCGGCTGGTAATCGCCGGCCTGCAAGCCGACGATCTCGGCCAGGCGGTCGAAGCCGATGGCAAACCCCGTAGCCGGCAGGTCGGGGCCCCCGAGTTCTTTGACGAGCCTGTCGTAGCGGCCGCCGCCGGCAACCGCACTCTGGGCCCCCAACTCGCCGGTCTGGATCTCGAAGGTGGCGCGGGTGTAATAGTCCAGGCCGCGCACCAGGCGCTTGTCGAGAATGTAGGTGATGCCGAGAGAGGTCAGTGCGGCCTGCAGCTCGTCAAAGTCCTTGCGGCAATCGGCACAGAGGTAATCGACAATCGACGGCGCATCGCGCAAGGCCTCCCGGCAGCCGGGCACCTTGCAATCCAGCACGCGCAGGGGGTTGCGGTCCTTGCGCCGAGTACAGTCCTCGCAAAGCCGGTCCCCGACCGATGCCAGCAGCTTCTGCAGCGCGGCGCGAAAATCCGGACGGCAGGCCTGGCACCCCAGAGAATTGACATGGGCCTGCGCTCCGACAACCTTGAGCCGCTCAAGCAGCAGCAAAAGAAGATAAATCAATTGAGCGTCCGCCAACGGCGATTTGACGCCGAGCACCTCGGCGTCGATCTGGTAGAACTGCCGGTAGCGGCCTTTCTGAGGCCGCTCGCGGCGAAACATCGGGCCGATCATGTACAGCCGCTGGGCCGGGTCGGGCGAGTAGAGCTTGTGCTGGATGTAGGCGCGCACGATGGAGGCCGTGGCCTCGGGCCGCAGGGTGACCAGGTCGCCGCCGCGGTCCGCGAAGGTGTACATCTCCTTTTCGACGATGTCGGTGTCCTCGCCGATGCTGCGCTTGAAGAGCTCGGTCTTCTCCATGATCGGGATCCGGATCTCCCGGAACCCGAAATTCTCGAAAAGCGC
>JBFYWS010000378.1:0-4474 GCA_041310935.1 Desulfobacteraceae bacterium
GCCGACCAGATTTCGGCCAAGGCCGGCGAGTATTTCCGCGACAAAGTCGGCCATCCCATGGCGTTGGCGTCCTACAAATCCAAGACCCATGCCGCACCCTTCGAATCCGAAAAAGCCTTTCTTGCACTCAAGCAGGCCGACTTTGTCCTGATCGGGCCCGGCAGCCCCACCTACGCCGTGCGCCAGTGGGCCGGCACCCCCGTCGCCGACATTCTGGCCCAACGCATCGAGTCCGGCGGGTGCCTGGTGGCGGCAAGTGCGGCGGCCCTGACGGTGGGGCGTTTCACGCTGCCGGTGTACGAAATCTACAAGGTGGGCGAAGAGCTGCGCTGGGAGCCCGGGATCGACATCATGAGCCGCTTCGGCCTCAACCTGGTCGTGGTCCCCCACTGGAACAACGCCGAGGGCGGCACCCACGACACCCGCTTCTGTTTCATGGGGGAGCCGCGCTTCAGGGCTCTCGAGGCTCTCCTTCCGGACGATGTGGCCATCCTCGGCCTCGAAGAACACACGGCCTGCGTCATCGATCTATCGCGCAACGAGGTGCGCATCCGGGGGATCGGCAGCGTCGTCCTGCGCCGTGCCGGCTCGCAACGGGTGCTCACGAAAAACGAGGTTGTGCCCCTGGATGTTCTCCGGGGCCAGTGGGTTGAATCCTCTGCCCAGCGGCCGGCCGGCGCGGTTTCCGACCGGCGCCCGCCGGCCGGCGCCGGCAACACCGGATCGTTCTGGGAAGAGGTTCACGCGCTCGAACGCCGTTTTCAGGCGGGCCTCGATCGCCGCGACCCCGCGCACATGTCGTCCGCGATCCTCGAACTCGATCGCATCCTCTGGAATACCCCGCGCGATCTCGAAAGCGAGGAGTTCATCCCCCAGACGCGGGATATCCTGCGGAAATGGATCGTCCGGATGACAACCGCCATGGCCGCAGCACCCCGCACCACGGCCGAGTGCCTCGGGCCGCTGGTGGAGGAGTTGCTCAGCCTGCGCGATCATTTACGGGCGGAAAAGCGTTGGGCCGAAGCCGACATGCTGCGGGACTGCCTGCAACGGGCCGATGTTGTCGTCGAGGACACGAGCCGAGGCGCCCGATGGCGGGTGGGCGAATGATGCGGCAGAGTGCTTCGACCTCGGGCCGGGCAACCGGTGATTTCACGGTCAACGCGGAGACATTTGAAAGCCTGCCCGACCCGCTTCAGGTGCCCGGAAATGAGCTGGAATGGGCCTCCCCCTTCGTCCTGCCCGGTTTTCTGCACGCATGGTGGGAGGTGTTCGCCCCGCCGACCGAACCCCTGGTTCTTTCGGTGCGGGAAGGCGGCCGGCTGATCGGGATCGCCCCTCTCCAGCGGGAAGGCAGCTTACTCCGGCTCATCGGGGGCGCGGATGTCTGCGATCACCTGGATGTCGTGGTGGACCCCCGGCGAAAAAAGGAATTCTGCGAAGCCCTCCTGGATTATGTGAGCCGCGCGGGCGTGACCCGGATCGACCTCGGGCCGGTCCGGTCCGATTCGGCCGTCATGACGGTGCTGGTGCCGCACGCTCGCGAGCGAGGGTGGCCGGTTGCGAGCGAAACCGAAGAGGTCCTGTTCGAGGCCGATCTGCCGCCCTCCTGGGAGGGGTACCTGGATCGGCTATCCGGCAAGCAGCGCCACGAAGTCCGACGCAAGCTCAGGCGGCTGGAGCAAAGCGTTACGTTCGCGTTTCGAATAGTGGGCGGCCGCAGGGAGATCGACGCCGGCATGGAAGATTTCCTGAGGCTCTTCCGCATGAACCGCGCCGACAAGGCCGAATTCATGACTGCGCGCATGGAGGCGTTCTTCCGGGCGCTGGCCCGGCGGGTGCCGGCAACGCGCCTCGGATTTCTGGATGTTGACGGGGCTGCCGCCGCCGCGGTAATGTGCTTTGACCACGGCGCGACGCGCTACCTTTACAACAGCGCCTTTGACGCCGGTCTGGGTCCTTTGAGTGTCGGCATCCTCTGCAAGATCTTGAGCATCCAGGATGCCATCTCCCGGGGTTTTGCCAAGTACGATTTTCTGAAGGGGAACGAAACATACAAACGGCAGCTCGGCGGCAGGGCCGTGCCGGTTTACCATTGCCGGATCGACTTGACATGATCCAAAAGTTGAAAGGAAGCAACGGCGTGCGTTCGGCACCTTCCTCCATCGCCATGATCAGCGTCCACTCGAGCCCGATCGGCCGGCTCGGCACCCAGGACACCGGCGGGATGAGCGTCTACATCCGGGAACTGGCGCGCGCACTCGGGGACCGCGGTCACCGGGTGGACATCTTCACCCGCACCGCCGACGGTGCGCAGCCGGGACAGCCGTTCGCCCTGTCCGAGAACGTGCGGCTGATCCACCTGGATCTTGGGGCCGGGGCCGATGCTCCGAAAGCAGAGCTGGCCCCTTATCTGTCCTCCTTTTTCAGGGCATTGGAGGAATTCCGCGAGAGCGAGGGCATCGATTACGATGTCGTCCACAGTCATTACTGGCTATCCGGGCAGGTGGGGATTCTGGCCCGGCAGGCGTGGGGAGTCCCCCACGTCACCACCTTTCACACCCTGGGCGCCGTGAAGAACCTGCTGTGCGCAAACGCGTCCGAGTCCGAAACCCGCATCGCCGCCGAACGCCGCATCGTCGAATCCTGCGACCGGATCCTGGTCACCTCCCGGCGCGAAATGCAGAATCTGCGCTGCCACTACCGCGCCCCGGTCAACAAGCTGGCGGTCGTGCCCTGCGGGGTGAATCTTGGGCTGTTCCGCCCGGTTCCGAAACCGGACGCGCGCCGGCGCATCGGTGTTGCGTTGCAGGACCGGCTGGTCCTGTATGTCGGCCGGTTCGCGCTGGAGAAGGGCCTGGACCGGCTGCTTGCCGCGGTCGCCTGCTTGCAACATTTCCCGCGCCTGCGAATGATGATCGTCGGCGGGGACGGCGAGGGCGACCCGGCCTATCGGCGCATGCGGCATGTGTGCCGCGAGGCCGGCATCGAGGAGCGGGTGACCTTCGCGGGGCGTGTCGATCAAACCGTGCTGCCCCATTATTACAGCGCCGCGGACCTGCTCGTACTGCCGTCGGTGTATGAGAGCTTCGGGATGGTGGCACTGGAGGCTCTCGCCTGCGGAACCCCGGTGGTGGCAACCCGCGTCGGCGCAACCGATGACCTCATTCGTCAAGAGGCGACCGGTCGCCTGGTGAAGAGTGACAGCGCCCGCACGCTGGCGGATGCGATCGCAGCGGTCCTATCGCAACAGGAGCAACACCCTGAGGCGGCGCGCCGGTCGGTATGGCGCTACGACTGGTCCAGGGTGGCCGAGGAAGTTCTGGCGGTGTACCGGGAGAGCCGGATGGCCGCCGGGCCGGCGGTCGAAGATGCGCATGACGACGCGGCGGCACTCTGCGCGGCCGGGCGTTGCGAGATCGCAGGCTGCCGTGCAGAAGAGGCCGCGCTGATGGCGGCAGGAGGCTGACAGTGACGGATCAGGCCGATGTGCTGGTGATTGCGGCCCACCCGGACGACAGCGAGTTCGGTGCCGCCGGAACAGTGGCCCTGTGGGTGCAGGCAGGGCGACGGGTCACGTATGTCGTCTGCACGAGCGGCGAAAAGGGCACCAGCGACCCGTCACTGACCCCGGAGTTGCTGGCCCCGATCCGGGAGGAGGAGCAGCGGGCCGCGGCGCGCACCCTCGGCGTGCAGGAGGTGGTGTTCCTGCGGCGGCCCGACCAGGGGCTCGAGGACACGGCCGAGTTCCGCAAACTCATCGTCCGCATGATCCGCACGGTCCGGCCGAGCATTGTCATGACCTCGGACCCCTACCGCCGCTACATCTGGCACCGCGATCACCGCATCATCGGCCAAGTCGTCCTGGACGCCGTGTTCCCGTTCGCGCGCGACCACCTGGCCTACCCCGACCTGCTGGCGGAGGGCCTGACGCCCCACAAGGTGCAGGAGCTTTACTTCTGGGGCGCGGAGGAGATCAACCGCCGCTCGGACATCACGGCGACCTTCGACCTCAAGATCGCCGCCCTGCGCTGCCACAAGACCCAGGTGCGCGAGTTCAAACGCGGCGACCCGGAAGAGTGGCTGCGCCAGCGCTGCCGCGAGATGGCGGCGGGGGAGTCCTTCGGGCTGGCCGAGGCATTCCACCACGTCGAAGCCCCACCCTAAAAGCTGCTTTTGAACCCCGTCTGACAGCCGATGGCTGCGTTGTCCCGCCATTTGAAATGCTCATCCGCCTCAGGCGGACTCCGCTTTCAAATCGGCTTGGCGCCTTGCCCTTGAACGTGATCTGGGCCTTTTCTTCCGCTCTGACCGATTAACGGGGCCGCTCTGTGCCGCAATCGCTGCGGCGTGCAGGGAGTACGCCTCGCTCCGCGGGATTCGTGCGCCTTGATCTTGGACTTGTTACGCAACCATCTGCCTCGCTTTGTGCGACGCCACCGGGTGGTAAGAAATGCTATCTTAGGTGAGTTGC
>JBFYWS010000414.1:0-2793 GCA_041310935.1 Desulfobacteraceae bacterium
CCCTGTTCGACCAGATGGCGGTCTTCTCGGTGCAGAGCGGGACCGCCCTTCCGGCAACAGGTGCCGCAGCGGGAACAGGATGGTAGTGGGGAGGGTGAGGTTTTCATGACCTGCCGAAAAATGCCGCGCGCAAACGATCCCGTGGCGTGAGGCGTATCCGCCGGAGGCGGAAAGCGCAACGCCGAAATTGGGTTTTTTACAAAGCCATCAACGATGATGTCCTGTCGCCTATACCAGAGGCTGCCCGGCATGGCAAGCCGGCTGATCTCGGCGGCATGACGCCGCTCCCATGAAAGGGCGAACGCGCACCAACAATCGTTTGTATTCCGGCGGCGTTTGGGTATAATATAAATGACGACTCAGGTGGTTAGACTGAAGGCTGAAGGGCACTAACGATCGCGCATGTCTTTTTCTTCAGTCTATCTACCTTCAGCCTATCTACCTAAGTAGTTACTAGAAGTGGTTTCATAACCCCGCCTGACGCCCGGGTGCGGCGTTGCAGGCCTCTCGTAAATACTCACAACCCATTGAGGTTGCTCCGCTTTCCGAATCGGCCTGCGCCTTGCTCGCAGGCGTGATACAGGGTTATGAAACCACTTCTAATTAAGAAATAGTATCCCCCATGATGCGCATCCACACCGAAGGACTCAAGGAGAGCAGCCTCGCGCTCGAGTTCGACCAAAAGGCCGAGGTGTTCCCGGTGCTTCAAGAGTTGATCCGCCGGCGCGAGTGCGACTTCACCGCCCCGATCCGCGTCCGCCTGAAGGCCGCCCGCATCGGAGAGATGGTGGAAGTGGAAGGGACCCTGGAGACGACGCTCCGGCTGACGTGCGGCCGCTGTCTGACCGAATTCGCCGGACCGCTCGCGACGGACTTCGCCATCACCTATGCCCAGGAGGTGCACGGCCTGCCCGCCGACGACGCTCCGGCAGAAGGGCGGGCCGAGGCCGAGGAGGCTGGCCTCATCGGCTTTCGGGGCGAGGAGATCGATCTGACCGAAGGCATCCAGGAACAGGTGGTTCTCTGCCTGCCGATGCGGCCGCTGTGCCGCGAGGACTGTAAAGGGCTTTGCGCTGCCTGCGGCGCCGACCTGAATGCGGGCGAATGCAATTGCCGGCGGCAGCCCCCGGCCGGTCCGTTTGCCGCCCTGCGCCACCTCCGGCTGGAAAAGGACTGACCGGAAACGCGCCATGCGAAACCATCGCACGTCAGCGGATTCCGAACACCCGGGCCTGCTGCGCCGGGCGTCCGGGTTCGCGCTGCATGTCCTGCGGGACTTTCAGCGCCGCCAGGGGCTGCTCCTGGCCGGTGCGGTGGCCTACTACACCCTGCTTTCCATCGTGCCGTTGTTCGCCATCCTCCTGGTCGGACTGTCCCACTTCGTCCAGGAGGAGGCGCTGATCCAGGTCATCGCCCGCAACCTGGAACTGCTGGTGCCGGGATATGCCGACAGCCTGGCGAACCAGGTGCGCGCGTTTCTGGCCAGACGGCATCTGGTCGGAGCCGTGGGGTTTCTCATCATGCTCTTTTTCAGCTCCATGGCCTTCTCCGTGCTGGAGAGCACGATGGCGGTCATCTTCTCCCACCGCAAGCACGCTCTGCGACGGTCTTTTTTCATTTCAGCCATCATCCCCTATGCGTTTATCCTGATGCTCGCACTGGGGTTGTTCCTGGTAACGATCATCTCGGGCGCACTCGATGCGCTGGAAACCAAGCAGCTGTTTCTGCTCGGTTACAACCTGAGCCTGCATGGTTCCTCCAGAATTCTCCTCTATCTGATGGGCATGGGGGGCATGGTGCTGATGTTGACCTCTTTCTACCTGATCATGCCGGTCGGCCACGTTTCCTTCCGACATGCGCTGAGCGGGGCCGTCACGGCCACGGTCCTATGGGAGATCATCCGCCGCCTCCTGGTCTGGTACTACTCCAAGCTGTCGCTCGTGAACGTCATCTACGGTTCGCTTGCGACCACCGTCGTGGCTCTCCTCAGCATCGAGGTGGCGGTGATCATCCTGCTGCTCGGAGCCCAGGTGATCTCCGAATTCGACCGCCGGCGCTACAAAAACGGGGACTCTCCGCCGCCGCAGGGAAAACCAGCCGCTTAGGCCCACCGCGGCCGGAAGGGCATCGTCCAAAATCTTCTTGCTTTTCACCGGGCCCGTTGATTAATAGAAAATCTGAAACCGCTTTTCAACCGCTGGTTTGGCGCCGGATGAGCCGGCGGCAGCAACCGGTCAGGGCTATTGCAACCGCGATGGGAGGGGATATGCCGCTCAAAGTCAACACCGTTCTGAAAAAACCAGGGGTGTTCACCGTAGCCCCCGTCGGCGCCCTCGACGCCGAATCCCACCGAGTGCTGGCAGAGAAGGTCGAAGCCGTTCTCAGCCAGAACCCGGACCTAGTGATTTTCGACATGGAGTTCGTGGACTACATCAACAGCATGGCGATCCGGGTGTTGCTGAAGACCAAAAAAGAGCTGAAGCAGCGCAGCGCGAAAATGGTTTTCGTCAACCTCCAGCCGCCGGTCAAAAAGGTCTTCGAGATTCTGAACGCCCTGCCCTCCCTGAACGTGTTTGCCAGCATCCAGGAGCTCGACAGCTACCTGGACGCCATGCAGAGCGCCGTGCGCTGAAAAGGAGCCGCCGCATGAAAAATCTGCTCGCCCTGTGTGCCGCCGCCCTGCTCGCTGCCTGCGCCCACGGGAAGACGACCGATTTTCCAGCCGTGGCGGACCCCGCCAACGCGGCCCAGGTCTATGTCATCCGCAACAACAACCTCTTCGGGTGGGGCCTG
>JBFYWS010000418.1:0-2619 GCA_041310935.1 Desulfobacteraceae bacterium
TTTGGCCGCCGCCGGTTATGCTCTATCAGAGTGTTGAAAAACCGCGCCTGAGGCCGTGATCCGGCGTTGTGCGGCTTTTGCAAATGCTCACATATCCCTGGATATGCTGCGCTTTCCAAAAAGCCGCACGCCTTGGCTGACGGCCTGATGCTTGTTTTTCAACACCCTGCCATTTCGAATTTTTGCGATAAACGAATACAGGAGGACGAATGAGCGACGGAAAGAAACCGGAAGTCGACGATCTGATTGGGTTTGGGATGGATTTCATCCACCAGGCGGGCGAAAATGCCATGGTGTTTTACGGCAAGGGCCGGCCCCAGGTGAAGTTCGACCAAGGGGTGGTCACCGAGGCCGAGATCCAGCTGACCGAATTGTTCAAGGACCAGCTGCGCCAGCATTTTCCCGAACACAAACTCTTCAGCGTGGACGAGGTGAACCAGGAGTACTCGCACGAGGGCAAGCGCTATCTCTGGGCGTTTGATCCCCTGGAGGGCGTTGCCAACTTTCAGGCCGGGATCCCTCTGTGGGGGCTCTCGCTGGCGCTGCTCGAAAATTTCTGGCCGGTGTTCGGGGTCTTTTTCATGCCCGCCACCGGCGACCTGTTTCACGCCCGCGCCGGTTGCTGCGCCTACTGGGGCCGGCGCGAAATCACCATCCCCACCCCCGACGGGATCAACGACGAGAGCACGCTCTTGACCTACTCGCGTTTTCACCAGCATTACCGCTCGGCGTTCCCCGGCAAGATCCGCTCCCTGGGCTGCACCTCCGCGCACCTGTGCTACGTGGCCATGGGCCGGGCCGACGCCGCCCTTATCGCCAACGAGTCGTTCCAGGGGCTGGCGGCCGCGCGGGTGATCGTGGAGGCGGCCGGCGGCAAGTTCTCCAAGCTGGACGGCAGCGAGTTTTTTCTCAACGAATACCTGGATGGGCAGAAGATCGACGACCACGTGCTCGTGGCCGCACCGGACAATTTACCCCTGGTGCGCAAGTGCCTTAAGCGGGTCGAGTAAAAACTGGGGGGGATGCGGCGCAAGGCCGCATCCCCCCAGTTTTTTTAGTTTCCCACCATGCAAACCGATCAACTCCCTCTTTTCACTTGGCCCCTTCCGAGGAAGCCACCTCTTTTCATCCCCTGTGGGAGCGGCATCTTGCCGCGATCATCGTGGCTGGAAGCCACTCCCACAAATACAAAATTTCATTACCGATAGAATGGCGCCGTCCCATAACCTGCTTCCAATGAAGTTGGTTCCCAAATCCCCCAACCCCCTTTGCCAAAGGGGGTGCAAGAGGATCCCGGTGTCTCTCCCCCTTTGGAAAAGGGGGCCGGGGGGATTTCGTTCCACATAGGATGGCGCCGCAACTTGCTTTTTTCGGAATCGCCAAGCTTCAGAACGACAACGACTGGATGAAGGTGTTCTGAAAATCCGGGTGGGCGGCGAGGTCGACGACCCGGGTCGTTTGCGCCAGGGCTTTGGACCGGCCCACGTAGTCGTCGTCGAAAAGGGCGAGGATGGCCCCGGCGCCGGCGGCGTTGCCGACCACCTCGATGCTGCTCTCCGGAAGGGCCGGAAACATGCCGATCGCAAGTGCTGCGGTCTTGTCGATGTAGCTGCCGAACGCGCCGGCCAGCAGAATCCGGGCTGGTTGCGGCAGGTTGTTTTCGCGGCAGAGCAGGTCGATCCCTGTGCGCAGGGCGCCTTTGGCCAGCTGAACCGCGCGTACGTCCGCCTGGGTCAGCGTGATCGGCCGGCCGGTTTGCGATGCTTCCGCCGGGACAATTTCGAACTCCGCCGCGCCGTTCACCCCCGGCCGCAGGCAGGCCGAACCTCCATCCGGGTTGAAGCGGCCGCTCTTTAAAATGATGCTGGCGCGCAGCAGTTCCGCCACCGTGCTGATGATACCGGAGCCACAGATGCCGGCCGGCCGCGGCGGGGGTCCGACACCGCGCTGAACTACCGTGACATCCAGGCTGCCGGTCTGCGGGTTGAACCGGGCCGCGTCGATGGCGCCGGAGGTCGCCTGCATCCCGTGGCTGATCGCAGCCCCCTCGAAGGCCGGGCCGGTGGCGCAGGATGTGGCCGAGAGACCGGCGGCGGAGAGCATGATGATCTCGCCGTTGGTCCCCACATCGACCAGCATGGTGCCGGAAGCGTTCCGGGCGAGATCCACCGCCAGGGCGGCGCTGACGATGTCCGCGCCCAGGTAGCCGCTGATGAGCGGCAGGGTGCGCAGGCGCGCCCCGGGGTTGAACTTGAGCCCCACGTCTGCAGCCGAGACACTACGGGCCTCGACGAACCCGGGCGCGTAGGGGAAAACGCCGATGGAGGAGGGGTCCTCCCCGAGCAGCAGGTGGACCATGGTGCTGTTGCCCACCGCAACCGCATCCCCGATCCCGGCCGGGTCGATCCTCACTTGACGGCAGAGGGCGTTTGCTGCCCAGTCGATGGCGCTGACGGTCATGGACTGAAGCCGCGGCAGGCTCCCACGGTCCAGCCGCACGGCGCTGATGCGGCTGATGACGTCGTCGCCGAAGATGGCCTGCGGGTTTCGAATCGAGGTCGAAGCGGCGATGGTGCGCTGTTCGAGATCGCACAGGTAGACCGCAACGGTGGTCGTGCC
>JBFYWS010000424.1:0-3960 GCA_041310935.1 Desulfobacteraceae bacterium
GGCGACCAGTGCTGCACCAATCGGGAGTTCAACGAGCGGGTCAACCGCATGGCGCACGTATTGATCGCGAAAGGTATTCAAAAAGGCGACCGCGTCGCCACCGTGATGGTCAATTGCAGCGCCTTTTTCGAGATTTTTTTTGCCTGCGCCAAGACTGGCGCCATCATCGTGCCGATCAACCACCATTTGGCGGTGCCGGAGCTGGTGCGCGTCATCGCCGACTGTGGACCGCGCCTGTTGATTCATTCCCCCTGTTTTGCGGCGGTTGTCGAACAGGTCCGCACTTGCGGCAGCCAGGTTGAATTCTGTCTGCAGCATGCAGGGTAGGCACTCGCGGCGGCCGCAGGCTTCTATGACCCGGCTGACCCGCGCACCGCGACAGAACCGGCGGTCCCCTGGGAAGTTACGCTCGGAGCCCCCCTGTTGATCATGTTTACCTCCGGCACCACCGGCACTCTCAAAGGCGCGGTGCTCTCCCATGAAAATTTCCTGTTCGGGGCCATTCAAAATCTTCTCAGCTATGGCATCGATGCGACCTACAAATCCCTGGTGGTGGCCCCGCTGTTTCACATCGGCGCCCTGGTCGCTTCCGCGATGCCGGTGATCTACGCGGGCGGCACATTGATCATCAGAGACTTCGACAACCCCTCCGAGATCATCCATCTCATCGTGAAAGAGAAGATCAATTACATGTTTGCCGTGCCGGTGATGTACAAGATGCTGAGCAAGGCCCCGGCGTGGGAGAGTGCCGATTTCTCGCATGTCCACTATTTCGTCGCCGGCGGCGCTCCCATGCCCGTTCCCCTGATTCACCAGTATCAGGAAGAAAAGGGCGTCCGCTTTGTCCAGGGCTACGGCATGACCGAAACCCTGCGCATCATCTCCTTGGACCTGGAAGATGCCCAGCGCAAGGCCGGCTCCATCGGCAAGGAGATGTTTCACACGCTGGTGCGCATCGTGGACGACGCGGGTGCGGAGGTGCCGCCCGAGGCTGCCGGGGAGATTATCGTCAAAGGCCCCACGGTGTTTACCCGGTACTGGAACAATCCCGAAGCCACGGCGGAGGCTCTGCGCGACGGGTGGTTTCACACCGGCGATTTGGGCAAACGGGACGCCGAGGGGTTTATCTATATCGTGGGCCGAAAAAGCGATCTTATTATCTGTGCCGGCGAGAATATCTATGCCGCCGAGGTGGAGCACGCCATCGAAGCCATTGCCCAGGTGTCCGAGGCGGCCGTCGTGGGGATACCGGATGCCGCGCGGGGCGAGGTGGCGGCGGCCTTTGTTGTGTTGAAAGAGGCCGGTTCGCTGACGGCGGAGGGCGTGGCGGCGGCCCTGAAGGGCCGGCTCGCTCCCTATAAAATTCCCAAGAAGGTCACGTTTGTCGAGTCTCTGCCCAAAACCGGCAGCGGCAAAATTCATAAGAGCGAATTGAAGCAGCACGCCGCAGTGACAACGAGATGAAGCGCAACGCCGAAGTTGGACTTCCACTGAAGTTGCACGTTTTTCTGTGGGAGCGGCATCTTGCCGCGACGGTATCGTGGCTGGAAGCCACTCCCAGTGCGCCACTTCATTACCGATAGGATGGCGCCGCGCGCCATAACCCTCTTTTTGCGAAGTTCTCAAGTCTGGATCGCATGACGAGCGAGGAAAAAATGAACACAACCAGCGGCCACGATTCTGTATCACCTCTACCGGAGATCGTCATCGGTGACGACGATGTAACGTTGGAAGATTTAATGGGTGTCGCCTTTGAAGGGCGCCGGGCGCGGCTTTCGTCGGACCCGGCCTGGACGGCCAAGCTGCAAAAAAGCCGCGCTGTTCTGGAACACTCCCTCAGCGCGGGGCAGCGCGTCTATGGCGTCTCGACCGGTGTGGGCTACAGCTCGAAACACGCCGTCGACCCGACGCACATCCAGGAGTTTGCCTACCAGATTATCCGCCAGCATGGCTGCGGGCTGGGGGAGATGTTTTCCATCCAGCAGGCGCGCGCCATTGTCTTTGCCCGCCTCGTGAGTCTGGCCAAGGGCTATTCGGCCGTGCTGCCGGAGTTGCTGCACGCCTTGTGCGGCCTTCTCAATCAGGGGGTAATCCCGGTGATCCCAATGCTGGGATCGGTGGGCGCGTCGGGGGATCTGACGCCGCTCTCCTACCTGGCGTCGGTGCTGGTGGGTGAACGTGAAGCGTATTATGAGGGCGACATCCTGCCGGCCGGCGAGGCCCTGCGGCGCGCCGGTCTTACGGTGCACCATTTCGTGCCCAAAGAGTCTCTGGCGATCATGAACGGCACGGCCGTGATGACCGCCATCGGCGCCATCAGCGCCGTGCGCATGGAACGCACCCTGGCGGCTTGCGAGGCCGCGACCGCTCTCGTCGCCGAAGTGATGTTCGGCCGTTCCCAGGCCTTTGCCCCCATCGCCCACCGGCTCAAACACCACCCGGGGCAAATCGCGGCGGCCGGCGCCATTCGATCCGCCCTGGCCGGCAGCCGCATGATCGACAGCGGGAAGGAAGCGGGCCGCCTCATTCAGGACCCATACTCCATCCGTTGCGCGCCCCATGTGATCGGTGCTGCGCGCGACGGGCTGACATGGGTGTTGAAAGTACTGCACCGTGAGCTGAACAGCGTCAACGACAACCCCATTGTCGATCCGGAACGGGGGGAGACCGTTTTCGCCGGCAATTTTTATGGTGGCCATGTGGCCTTGGCCATGGATCTGGTCAAGATTGCTGCCGCCTCCGTAGCCGACCTGGTGGATCGGCAGTTTGCGCTGTTGTTGGATTCACGCCTCAACGTCGGACTGCCCGAGACCCTGGTGGCGTATGAGGGCTGCGGTGTGAAGGGCCTGCAGATTACCTGCAGCGCCCTGACCGCCTTGGCCGTGCAGCGGTCGGCCTCCGACACGGTGCTCTCGCGCCCCACCGAGGCCAGCAACCAGGACAAGGTGAGCATGGGGCTCAATGCCGCGCTCAATGCCGCAGAGGTGATCACACTGCTGCAGCAGGTGCTGGCCACCCTGCTCGTGGCCCTTTCCAATGCCGCCACATTGCGCGACGAAAGGCTGTTTTCCACAGGCGCCGCACGACTCCTTGGCCGTGTGCGCTCCCGGTCGCCCGTCTTGACGGCCGACCGCCGGCTGGATCACGATTTACGAAATTTGACGCAGGCGATCGACGCGGGCGGGGTTTGCACCGGCGAACCCGCGCCGCAACGATGATCGGCACGCGGATGCATCGACGTCGGACGGCTGGAACCCGTCGGGGGTGATTGGGGGCAGAAAGTTGTGGATGCGTTCAAGGCCGATTTCGGCGACGAACTTTGATCCCTCTTTATCCCCCTTCCATGGGCGGGAAGAGCGTCACCTCGTCTCCGGCGGCCAGCGGGGTGTTCTGATCCGCCCGGCGGCCGTTGACGAGTATCACCGCCTCGACCGTTGCTGGGATCCGTAGTGCGGCGAACACCTCAGCGACCGTCGCCCCGTCGGCAAGGGACAGTTCGAAACTGCCCTTGCCGGTCGGGGCGTAGTCGCGCAGGTTGGCAAATGGGTGGACCTGCACCTTCATGTTTTTGCTATGTGCTTTCAGTGGTGGGCTTTTTTACAGCAACCCCAGTTCCTTGAGCTTTGCCTCCGACGGTGCGCCTTCGGGGGTCCAGCCCCGCAGTTTGTAGTAAGGCACCAGCATCTCCTCCAGGCGGCAGACCAGGCCCTTGGCCGGCCCGGCCGGCATGGGCTCGCGGGTGATCCGCGGCGGCAGGCTGTCGTCCTTGCGGGTGAAGCCCGCGGCCAGCAGGAACAGCCGCTCGGCGTTGAAGATGCGCTCGCCGGCCCGTTCGACCTCCGCGGGGCTGTAACCGGCGCCGGTCGCACCGTTGAGCAGCTCGGTGATGCCGACCGGCTTCACCATCAGGTTCTGTTCGACCAGGTAGCGCACGCTGAAGAAGACGCACAGCCCGGCCGC
>JBFYWS010000478.1:0-4238 GCA_041310935.1 Desulfobacteraceae bacterium
CCCGGAGAACATGCAGAAGAAGATCTTCGACCCGTTTTTCACCACCAAGAGCTCCGGGAAAGGCACCGGCCTGGGCCTCTGGATCAGCTACACCATCATCGAAAAGCTGGGCGGCAGCCTCACTCTGCGCAACCAAGCGGGTAAAGGGGCCGAGTTCACGATCACCATACCGATCGTGCGACCCGAGAAAAAATAGTAACTACTCAGATGACGAGGGTTCAGGGTTCAGGGTTCAAAAAAGAATCAGTATACGGGGCCTGATAGCCGCCGGCCCGATTCTTACATGCCGGAGGAGGTCGAGGATTATGGCGCCTGTCCTTGTGGATCCCTGAACCCTGAACCCTGAGTAGCTACAATGTGACGGGAACCGGCCGCTGTCCGGCCGGCCGGACGACCCGAAATGGACTATCGGAGGCCGAATGCAGAACCCGAATATTCTGATCGTGGATGACGAGGGGGATTTCCTCGAAACCTTGATGAACCGCCTCAGGAAGCGCAACATCGGCACCATCGGCTGCGCAAGCGGCGAGGAGGCCCTCCGCCTAGCGAAAGAGCACCCGTTCGATGTCGTCATCCTGGACATCAAGATGCCGGGAGGGATGGACGGCATCGAAACCCTGCGGGAAATCAAGCGCATCCGACCCGAGACCGAAGTCATTCTCCTCACCGGGCACGCCTCCCTCGAGACCAGCGTCGAAGGCATGAAGCAGGGTGCCTACGACTACCTGCTCAAGCCCATCCGGCTCGAGGACCTGCTGGAGAAACTGGTCCAGGCCCTGGAACGAAAGGGCTCGGCCGAACACCGCGCGCAAAGCGAAGAAATCCGAAAGCTTCTTAAAAAACGGGCCGACGCGTAACTGCTGAGGTTGATAGACCGAAGGCTGAAGGCTTTCAGGGACAAACCCTGCGTGATCACCCAAGACTTCGGGCGTTTCGTAGTTAAAGAGGTGGGTCGTGAGGAAGCGTCTGATTCTGGGGCTGCTCCTGTTGCTGCTGCTCGGGGTCGGGGGCCTCGTCACCTGGGGCCAATACAGCCGGCGCAGCGCCGAGCTTTACTACTCGGGCACGATCGAGGTGAGCCCGTCCAACCTCGCTTTCCAGGTGAGCGGCCGGGTGCAGGAGGTCCTGACGGACGAGGGTCGGGCGGTGGAGAAGGGGCAGGTGCTGGCCGTCCTCGACCGCCGGGAGTTCGCGGCCCTGCGGGACCAGGCCCAGGCCAACCTCCATCGCGCCGAGCAGAACCTGCGGCAGCTTGAAACCGGGCTGGAGGTGAACCGCAAGGTGCTGCCGGCGGAGGTCGACCGCGCCGAAGCCGCCGTGCAGGCCCTCAAGGCCCAGCTCACGCAGCAGGAAACCGGCAACCGCTCCCAGGATATCGCACGAGCGCGGCTCGCCGCGGAGGCCGCCCAGGTGACCCTCGACAACGCGCGCAAGGACAAGGCGCGCTACGACGAGTTGTTCGCCAAGGGGGTGGTGGCTGAAAAGACCCGCGATGCCGCCGACGTCGGGTTCCAAACCGCCCTGAAGGAGCACGAGCGCGCGGTTCAGTCCTACCTGCTGTCCAAGGAGGGCTTCCGCCGCGAGGAGATCGACACGGCCCGCTCGCGCCTGGCCGAGGGTGACGCCGCGCTGCGGCTTTCCCGGAGCAACCTTCAGAAAATTCAGGCCGCCGAGCAGGAGGTGGAAGCTGCCCGGGCCCAGGCGGCCTCGGCGAACGCCGCGCTGAGTGTGGCCGAGATCCAACTGGCCCGCACCGAGCTGCATGCGCCCTATGCGGGCATCGTGCTCAGCCGCAACGTGGAGCCGGGCGAGGTGGTCTCGCCCAGCCAGGAGGTCCTCTCCATGGCCGACCTCTCCCGGGTGGACCTCAAGGTCTTCGTGGGAGAGACCGAAATCGGCAAGATCAAACCTGGCCGGCCGGTCGACGTGAAGATCGACACCTTCCCCGACAAGACCTACACCGGCCGCGTCGCCTTCATCTCGCCCCAGGCCGAGTTCACCCCCAAGATCATCCAGACCCACAAGGAGCGCGTCAAGCTCGTCTACCTGGTGAAAGTGTCCATCCCGAACCCGGATCTTGAGCTCAAGTCAGGGATGCCCGCCGATGCCTGGTTCCGCTGAGCCCACCCCGGCCGACGCCGACGGATCCGCCGAGATCATCCGAGCGGCCGGCGTCACGCGACGCTTCGGCTCTCTCACGGCGGTCTCCGATGTCTCCTTCAACGTGTCCGCCGGCGACATCGTCGGCCTGGCGGGCTCGGACGGCGCCGGCAAGACGACACTGCTGCGCATGCTGGCCACCATGCTGGCCCCGAGCTCGGGCACGATCCGCGTAGGCGGTCTCGACGCGGTGCGCGAGCGCTCCGGGGTCAAGGAGATGATCGGCTACATGCCCCAGCGTTTCGGCCTGTACCCGGACCTCACCGTGGCCGAGAACCTCGATTTCTTCATGGACATCTACGGCATCGCCGGCGAAGAACGCCGGCGGCGGCGCGAGCGCTACCTGGGATTTTCGAACCTGCTGCCGTTCGTGGACCGCCGCTCCGGGGATCTTTCCGGCGGCATGAAGCAGAAGCTGGGCTTGGCCTGCGTGCTGGTGCACGAGCCCCGGCTCCTGATCCTCGACGAGCCCACCAACGGGGTCGACCCGCTCTCGCGGCAGGAGTTCTGGCAGATCCTGACCGACATGCAGCGGGGCGGCATGACCATCCTGGTATCCACCGCCTACCTTGACGAGGGCGAGCGCTGCGACCGACTGCTGCTCATGCACAATGCGCGCATCCTCGCGGATGCGGCTCCGGCGGAGGTCCGGGCTGAGTTTGCGAGCCTGGAGGAGGCCATGATCCACCGCATCCAGGCGGTAGACCATACGCTGAGCGAGGATTCCTTTGGACGCTGAGGCTGTCACCGTGACGGATCTGGTGAAGCGCTTCGGCCGGTTCACGGCCGTGGACCGGATCTCCTTCTCGGTGCGCACGGGGGAGATCTTCGGCTTTTTAGGGCCGAACGGCGCAGGCAAGTCCACGACCATCCGTATGCTGAGCGGCATCATCGCGCCCACCAGCGGCGCGGGCCGCGTCGCCGGCTTCGACATCTTCACCGAGTCCGAGCGCATCAAGCAGGCGATCGGCTACATGTCCCAGAAGTTTTCGCTCTACCCCGACCTGACGCCGTTCGAGAACATCCGCTTTTACCTCGGGATCTACAACGTGCCGGCCGCGCAGTGGCCGGAGCGCATCGAGTGGGTCTTCGGGGTGACACAGCTCACCCCGGTGCGCGACCGCCTGACGCGGGAGCTGCCCCCCGGCTTTCGCCAGCGCCTGGCCCTGGGCTGCGCCCTGCTGCACCGGCCGCGGCTGCTCTTTCTGGACGAGCCCACCTCCGGGGTCGACCCCATCACGCGGCGGCGTTTCTGGGACTTCATCCGCCAGCTCACCGCCGAAGGCGTCACGGTCTTCGTCACCACCCATTACATGGACGAAGCCCGGCACTGCGGCCGGGTGGTCATCATCAACGCCGGCCGGATCGTCGCCGGCGGCGCACCGGCCGAAATCGTGGCCGCGGTGCTCCCGGGCCGGCCGGAAGCGGACCTGAACGACGCCTTCGTGGCCTTGATGAAACAGGGGGCGCCATGAACCTGCGCAAGGTCCGGGCCATCGCCCGCAAGGAATATCTCCACCTCATCCGGGACTTCCGCAGCCTCATCCTGGCGTTCATCATCCCGCTCTTGCTGATCCTGCTCTTCGGCTACGCCCTGAGCCTGGACGTGGATCACATCCCCACCGCGGTGGTCGATCACGACCGGACCCCGGAAAGCCGCGATTTCATCCGCCGGCTGGGTGCCTCAATCTATTTCGACGTCGTGGCGCATCCGCCCTCCACCGCCGTGCTCACGGACCTCCTCGACCACAACGAGGTCATCCTCGGCATCGTCATCCCCCCCGGCTGGAGCGCGGATCTCAAGGCCGACCGCAAGAGCCCCCTGCAGGTCGTGATCGACGGCAGCGACCCCAACACCGCCGGCAACACCCGGGCCTTCGTCACAGCCTTCATCGCCCAGGCGAACGAACACCAACTCCTCGACTTTTTAAACCGCCAGGGCCGGGAGCGGATCCGGCCGCCGGTCGAGGGCCGCTTCCGGGTCTGGTTCAACGAAGACCTGGAGAGCCGCAACTTCATCGTGCCCGGCATCATCGCCGTCATCATCATGATCGTGGGGGCCCTGCTCACGTCGCTCG
>JBFYWS010000491.1:0-4796 GCA_041310935.1 Desulfobacteraceae bacterium
CCTATGCAACGGTATAGGCCCCTGTCCCCACGGCGATGAGCTGCCGCTCATTGTTGTGCAGTTCCATACGGGTCACGGCGACCTTGTTCCCGGTGCGCAAGACGTACCCCGTGGCAATAAAGTGATCGCCGATACCCGGCCGCAGATAGTCGATCCGCATGTCGATGGTGCCGATCTTGGCAAATCGCTCGGCCATCGCCTGCACGGACTGCCCCTGCATGGTCTTCAGCACACTGAGAAATGCGACCAGGCCTCCCATAAAGTCCAAGGTGCTCGAGATGACGCCGCCATGCAGTGAGCCGCGGATGAAATTTCCTATCAGCTCCTGCCGCATCGGGAGTCTCACGGCAGCCTGATCGAGGTTCAACGATTCCACCGTGAGGCCCAGGACTTTGTTGAAGGGGATTTTTTCGATGATGAGGTCGTGGATGATTTCCAGTATTTCATCTATTTCGCGCCGGCTGCTCATGCTTGGCCTCTCAGAGGTTTTTATCCGAATCAGGCCGGATCAGAAGCTCAGCACGGTGCTGCTGCAGGCCAGATCGATCATCTCGTCCCCCTTGGCCATGCGCGCACCCTTGACGAGGTCGGCCTCGGTGATCTGGCGCGTGACGGCGCACGGCGTGCACACGAGCAGCGGCACTTCGTACTCCTGCAGAAACGTCAGGTGGTCGTCGGCCGAGTCTCCGGTGGCGGCCCGCATGTGCTGGATGATGCCGCGTTTGGCAAGGTAAACGGCCTCGTCCAGCAGGAAGACGGTCACCTCTTTGCCCTTCTTCTTGGCCACCATGGCGAAGAACAGGGCGCGGGTGGCGCGGTTGGGGTTGTTGGTGCCGCAGGAAAGGGTGACCAGGACACTGTCGCTCATGGTGTGTTCCTCCTTCTGTCTGGGGTCTTCAATGCAAGTCGGTTTTTCAGCCTGTTATCTGAGCAGAAAAGGAAAGGCGGCGCAAGGACAAAATATGGCATCACAGCGACTGGTGAAGCTTCCGCCAGGAAGTCCTCCGGTCTTTTCGAGCGACGGGCGTTGCAAGCTCTGCCAGGATGTCCTCGACGTAGGGCGTGCGGCGCATGCCCACCAGGACGCAGGATATTCCCGCCGTCGAGCGCAATGCCCGCACGGCCAGCTGGCTCAGCAATGCATCGCCGCCCCAGTCCGGGTCGGCCGCCGCGAGCGCAGATGCGATGGTTTCGATGCGCTTTTCGATCTCCTCAGACGGCAGACGCTCGGCGGCATCCACATCGGCCAGACGCAAGAGGCGGTTTTCCGTGAAGGCGTTGAGAGGCCGGTTGATCAGCACGCCCAAATTCTTCTGCCGGGCGAACTCCAGTGCGGTCACGCCGCAGGGCTGGTTCGCGAGCAGCACTGCGCCATCTTCGTAAAGGTTCATGGGCAGCTGGACGACGCCGAAGTGGTGCTCCGGGCCGATGGCCTCGGCCATCTCCCAGACTCTTTCAAGGCAGGTGAACTGGGGATCGGAGGCCGGTGCCGGGAAGGTGTTGGAGCTGATGCCGTACCAGCGGATGCGGCCCCGGGCGACCTCTGTTTCGAGATGGCGGAAGGCGTTTGCGATGCGCCGGTCGTATTCGATCTGCGCCGCGGATGGGTCCATACCGTTATGGGCCGCCCATCCCAGGTAGTACTCGGGGTTGTGCAGCAGATAGACGTCGATGGTCTCGAGTCCCAGGCGCTCGAGCGCCCGCGTCAGCTGGTCCTCGAGGAACTCGGGGTGGATGCAGTGCTCGAGGCCGTCGGCGTACGGCACCAGTTCCGGAAAGGGCCGGCCCAGGCGTTTGCGCTCCTGACTGAGCGTGAAGTTTTTCCCTTGAAGATAGCCCGCCTTGGAAACCACCACCACGGTATCCCGCCGCAGCTCTCCGGAATCGACCATGTGAGCGAGCACCTGCCCGACGAGCTCCTCAGAGCCCCCGTCGGCGTAGTTGGCGCTCGTGTCGATGAGGGTGATACCGGACACCAAGGCGTGCTGCAGGGCGGCGGCGTGTTCGGCGATCCCGGCACTGATGCGATAGCCCCCGAACCCCGCCTGGCTGACGTGCAGGCCGGTCCGGCCAAGCTCCGATACGGCGACCCGCCGGTGGCGGTCGAGCTCAGCGTGCGTCATCTCCGAAGTAGCATGTCCCCTGATCATTTCACGTATCGCCGGCTGCGGACCTCACGCGGCGACGACCGCCTTCAGACCGATTCTCTTCTTTTGTAGATAATACACAAAAGCAAGGCCGGCCAGGCCCAGGACGTCGCTGATGATCTCGGGCCACACCAGGCCGATGGCGACGGCGATGAGAATGATCCGCTCGTACCAGGTGTCGTCGTCAATGAAAAAACCCTGCATGCCGGCCGCCAGGGCGTACATGCCGAGGGAGGCGGTGATGAAAATCCAGACCGCCTCGAAAACGCCGAAGATGCCGGGAGCAAGCCCGATCAGGAGCATTTGCGGTGCCGTGATGAACATGTAGGGCAGCAGGAAGGTGCGCATGTCGAGCTTGAAGGACTCGATGCCGGTCTTGAAGGGGTCGGCCCCGGCGATGCCGGCCGCCGCATACGCCGCCAGGCACACCGGCGGGGTCCCGTCCGCCAGGATGCCGAAATAAAAAACAAAGAGATGCGCGGCGATCAGGGGCGTTTCCGGTCGCATGGCGATGAGGGCCGGCGCCATGATGGTCGCCATGATGACGTAGTTGGGGGTCGTGGGGACCCCCATGCCCAGGATCAGGCAGGCCACCATCGTGAGGAACATGGCGAGATACACGTTGCCGAACGACAGCTCCACGAGCATGTTGGTCATATTGAGCCCGGCACCCGTCAGGCTCACCATGCCCACCACCATGCCGGCGCAGGCGCAGGTCACACCGATGGCCGACATGGACTTGGCCGCGTTGAACATGGCATCGATCATCTTGCTCAGGCTGTCCTTGAGCGGCTCCCAGGACTGCGCCGGGGCAGCAGGCCCCGCAACCGCCTTCTCCAGCCGGATCCAGCCCATGCTGATCATCGCTCCCCGGATGATGAAGATGGTTGCGGCGGCTCCGATCGCCATGGCCGCCGACGTGAGCGGGGTCAGCCGCTGGATTACCAGCGCATAAAGGAGCACGAAAACGGGCACGAGAAAGTGCAGCCCGCTCGCGAGCGTGGGGAAAAACTTGGGCAGCTGCGCCCGCGGTATCCCCTTGAAGCCGTATTTAACGGAAAGCAGATGCACGGCGCCCAGCAGCGCCAGTTGGTCGATCACCGCCGGCAGTGCGGCGGCGACGCAGACATCCAGATAAGGGATGCCCAAAAACTCGGCCATGACAAAGGCGGCCGCCCCCATGACCGGCGGCATGATCTGGCCGTTGCCGCCAGCGGCCGTGTCGATGCCGCCGGCGAGTTCGGGCTTGAACCCCACCTTTTTCATGAGGGGAATGGTGAGTGTTCCGATGGTAGCCGTGTTGGCGATACCGCTGCCGGAGATGGTGCCCATGAAGGCGCTCGCCACCACCGAGACCTTCGCCGGTCCGCCTTTGGTGTGCCCCACGAGGGACATGGCCAGCTTCATGAGATACTCCCCGGCGCCGGTCCTTTCAAAAATAGCCCCGAAGAGCACGAAGGCAAACACGAAGGTGGAGGAGACCCACAGCGGAATCCCGAAGATGCCCTCCCCGGTCAGGTAGAGGTGGTCGACGATGCGGCGGAACGAGTAGCCGCGGTGGGCTAGGACATTCGGCATGTAGGGGCCGAACAGGCCGTACAGGATGAAAATGCCGGTGATGATCACCAAGGGCAGCCCCACGGCCCGGCGCGAGGCTTCCAGGATCAGGGCGATGGTCAGGATTCCCATCGCGAGGTCCACGGAGGTCGGGTCGCCGATCCGTTGGACCAACTGTTCATAAAATATCGTTACGTAGATGACGACCCCTCCCGCCACGGCCGCCAGTAGGAAGTCGAAAAACGGGATGGTCTTGCGTTTTGACCTCTTCGACAGCGGGTAAAAAAGAAAGCACAGGGTGATGGCGAATGCCAGGTGCACGGAACGCTGGAGGGTAGCGGTCAACACACCGAAAAAGGCGGTGTAAAGTTGGAAACAGGAAAATGCGATGGCGATCAGGAAAGTGACCTTGAAGGGGATCCCGGAAAGCCGCCGCCCCCCGAATTCCTGCTTTTCAATCATCTCTTCGGCTTTTTTCACCAACGCTTCGTCGCGAACGATCAGTTCTTCCATGCTCCATCCCGCCCCTCAGTTGTATCCCAAGCGCATCAGGAGATAGGGGTATCCGCGTACGGCAACCGTGACAACGTCCCCCGATTCGATCAGGTTGTTCAGATTGAGCGTGCTATCCCCGAAGCGCAGACACGCCAGATTGATCGGTGAAATATAAAAGCTGAAGTGGGGCAGCCGCTCTCCCCCTCCCGCCGCCACCATCCATTTTCCGTCGGCGCTCTTGCCTGTCACCTGCAGGGGCAGCCCCGCGCCATAGGATGGAAAGCGGGTCTCCACGACCCGCAGCCACCCGTCCGTTTCAACGGCGAAACGCCCCTCGACGGGAGTCTTCTCTATGGAATGAATGTAGGCAAACGTGAACACGTCCCCGGCTGACGCCCGCGCCCGCCATACGACGTGCCCCCGCTGCCTGCTCGCCACTTCGAGCGTCTGCACCGGGATGAACATCAAACCGACCAGGGTCGATCCCGCCAGGATCGCCCCGAGTATTGCCTTTCGGGAGAGCATAACATGGCTGCCCCGCCGGTTGCGCCCGGCGGGGCAGCCTTCACTCCTGCTGGGTGATGGCCGGTGACTACT
>JBFYWS010000504.1:0-5321 GCA_041310935.1 Desulfobacteraceae bacterium
GCATTTGAAAGGCAGACGGGCGGCAAACATCTTCCGCGATCTGGACCACGTATAATCCGGGAAATCACCTGATGCGGGACGTCTATGTCGTCAAACATGCGATCGCGACCAGCCTCGGAAACAGCGTGGAAGCCACCTGGCAGAGGCTTTTAAAGGGACACAGTGCCCTGGATGCCATCCACCATTTTCATGCGGATCGGTTGACCAGCCGGAAGGCCTGCTGCATACCCGATTGGCTGCCCGCGGCAAGAGAAAACCGGGTATGTGCTTTAACACGCGGAGTTCTTGACCAGATCACGCCGGTCCCACCGGGAACCGGTGTTGTCTGGGCCGGTATCAAAGGCAATGCCGAGTATATCGAAGCCGATCAGAACATCGAGATGCCTTACCTGCCGGAGCACTACCTCCAATGGGTGGCGGAGAGGCTGGGCATCGGTCCCACCGGTTTTGCCATCAATGCGGCGTGTGCCTCTTCCACCGTGGGGCTGGCGGTCGGCGCCCAGAAGATTGCCCGGGGAGAGTACGGCTCCCTCCTTGTCTGTGCTGCCGACGTTGTCACCCGCTTTGCCTTTAGCGGGTTTTCCGCCCTGAAGGCGTTCACTCCCACCGTGTGCCGTCCTTTCGATAAAGCGCGCGACGGGATGTGCCTTGGTGACGGTGCCGTGGCCATTTTGCTGGCCGATGCGGCAACTGCGCGAAAGCATAAACTGGATCGACTGGCACACCTATCCGGGTGGGGCATTTCAAATGACGCCAACCACATTACGGGACCGTCGCGGGATGGCGCCGGCCTGGTCATGGCAATTGAAACGGCCATGGGGATGGCCGGGTTGCACCCCCATGACACGCAGGCGTTTTGCGCTCACGGAACCGGCACTCTATTCAATGACAGCATGGAGTTGGCGGCCATTGAGGCGGTTTTCGGTGATCGTCGTTTTCCGGTCTTTTCGATCAAAGGGGCCGTCGGGCATACGCTGGGAGCCGCCGGCGGCATCGATGCGGCGATATGCGCCCACGCCCTCGCCCACAAACTAATTCCGCCCACCGTGGGGTTGCAGACCCCTGAATCCAAGGCGGCAGGCCGGGTGTCGCATCAGGCCCAGGCGTTTGATGGCCGCAACATCTTGACCTCCAATTCCGGATTCGGCGGCGTCAACGCGGCGCTCGTGCTGCACGCGGTGCCGATCTGAAAATGCCGAGACCGCATCCGGTGGCCGGCGCATAAGGAAAGCATGAAAGTCAATGTCATCGGTGGGGGTTGGGTCACGGCCGTCCATTGGGGTCGGATGACGGATGGGGCAAAACCCATCATGGCGGCAGGGGATCCGCTGATCCCCCCGGCCGACGAGATTTATTTAAATCCGCCGGTTCGGTATCGACGATTTGACAGCTATTGCCAGATCGGATGCGCTGCGGTCGCCTTGGCTTTGAAAGATGCCGGGATGGACCGCGCGGAGCGCACGCAACCCATCGGCATCATTGCCTCCACCCGCTACGGATGTTTTGAAACCGACCTGGCGTTTTATGCGACAGCCAGAGAAGAAGAAAGCATTTACGCGAGCCCGAATCTATTTGCCTTCACCCTGCCCGGCATTGCGATCAGTGAAGCGGCAATTCATTTCAAGCTGACAGGGCCGACATTTACCGTTGGTGACCCGATCGGGCAAAGAGGCCACAGTGCCCTCGGCATTGCCGTCGACCTGCTTTCATCCGGAACCTGCCGTACGGTTTTGACCGGCTGGTTGGATGCCGGCAACAGGTTGCTGCAACAAAAAACAGCTGATGACGATGGGGTGCGCGGCGCAATCTTTATCGCACTGTCCACCGGACACGCAGAAAAAGCGATCCAACACATCCGGCAAAAGGATTCTGAGCTGTTGGCGGAGTCCGGGATGAAGATCTGCACGATCATGGATCTGGTGAACTGACGGGGCCCGCCCTTCAGCTGTTTCCGGAATCGATCGTTTTTCCGAACGCCTCCTTTGCCAGTGAGCGGTTCCGCGGCCGGAACGTATGGTCCTCCATCTCTTTTCGAACCACGTGTTGAAAAAGCTTGAACATCTTGATTGGCTGGGGTTCGTCGGCGTAGAAGGTGTTCCAGGAATAGTGCAGCAGTTCCTGCAGTTTTTCAGGTGGCATGTGCTTCGGGGTGTAGACGACGCTGTCGGCCGAGTATTCATTCCAGTCAAAAGAAAAAATTCGGTCCTGCCCTTTCAGTTCCTCGTAGGCCGGGGTGTGGGGAAACGGGGTCAGTACCGTGAACTCCGCCAGATCCAGTTCGATGTCCATAAGAAAGTCGACCAGTCGCTTAATGCCGTCTTCCGTATGATCGTCAAGCCCGAGCAGGATGGTGCCTTCGACGAGGATGCCGTGATCATGATACCGTTTGATGCGGTCGCGGATATAATCCGACGTGTCGAATACGGCCTGATACACATACCAGGCGCCCGCCTGGGCCGCCAGGTCGAGCACCGCGGGTTTGTCCTCGATGGGATGACTTACCCATTTCTTTTTCAGGGGGATCATCTCCCGGAACAGATCCATCTCCCACTGCGTGTCTTGCGCCAGGGAGTTGTCGACGATAAATAGGCGATTGTTGTCGATGCCGGCCATCTCGGCGATTGATTTTTCAATCGGCCGGGGCCGGAATTTTCTTCCGCCCAGATAGGCAACCGCACAGGGATAACAGTTGTACCGGCATCCCCGTGAAGCGTGCACCAGGTCGACCATCTGAATACCCCGGTAGTTGTAGAGGCTCTTTTGCAGGATATCGCGCCGGGCCGGTCCGACGGTTTCAATCGGCGGTTGGTCGTTCAGATAGTTGTATACTTTTTTCAGCTCTCCTTTTCGAAAATCGGCGAAAACGTCGGCCATTCGCCCCTCGGCCTCGCCGAGAAAAACCGCATCGGCATGGGCCGCGGTCTCCTCGGCGTGGAGCATGGCGGCGATGCCGCCGAAGATGACCTTTATTCCCCTTTTCCGGTAATCATCGGCAATTTCCCAGCCGCGTTTGATCTGGATGGTCAGCATGACCGAAATGCCGACGAAATCCGCCGGCTCGTCAAAATCGATCTGCTGCACATTTTCGTCGATAAAGACCACCTCGACGTCATCCGGCAATGTTGCGGCAAATACGACAGGACCGTGGGGCGGCAGGTGAAATTCGGTCTGGCGGTCGAGTTTGGGCCACTTGGGGTAAATCAAGACAAACTTCATCTGGGGGTACCTGTATTCGATAGTATTTTTTACGGTTAGGAAAACTGCGAAAATTCTATGGTTCGATCTGAACCGCTTCCACGAGCGTCATGACCAATTTATAGGTTTGGTCCCCGTAGGCTGTCAGTTCAAGCGTTTCCGGGAAACCGGCATCGTTCCTTGCGCCCGGCAGAACCCGGACGGCCCGGGTCAGGCGCTGTGCCGGGCTGTAGCGCCGCAGCTCCCAGGCGCCATCGCGCTGAAGTCCAATATCGACGGTGCTGCCGTCCGGGGCGGCATGACGGCACACGACCGAACCATTCGCTACCTCTCCGAAGCCGATCACCGGCCCATCCGGCTCCAAAAAAATCAGCCGAATGTCATCCATGAGACCTCCGGCAAAATGCGGTGAATCGAACGGCGGAAGCGCCCGGTGAACGATGAGCTGTTGGTCATATTCGCCATCGAACACCACGAACCCCTCTAAGGTCATGATCACACTCCGGCTGGTGCGGAGCCGGGAGGACATCACCGTCAGGCCCATCATCACGAAGTTCATGCCACCCGGCATTTCGGCCCGTATGGAGTGTAAAAACTGCCATTTCCCATCCGGAAAGATGCTACAGGATTCTTGGCCGGTCCCGGACGGGGGTGCGACGGCTATCGGTGTGATCGGCGGAAGATGCGCGCAAGCCAGCAACAGCAACAGCACTGGAGAAATCAGGAGGTGTCTGGTCACGAAGCCTTCCGAAAAACGGAGTCGTCTATGGGCTGGTTGATGACAACGTTTTTGAACACGAGTTTTGTAAAAGAATCATCGGTTTCATAAATGGTGACGGTGTCGATGACCCCGGCCCGATGTGAAAGCACGAGTTCGATGCGCTGAATCATCTTGGCAAAGGCCTTCTCCTTCGGGACCAGGACGATTTTGGGGCCGGGTTCCAGGTTCGCCGCAAACATCGGATTTTCGTCAAACCGGCCGTCGAGCCACTGCGTGATCTGTTCCATCACAACCTGCATGGCTTGCAGATTGGCGCCGGCCTCCTTTACCAGGCCGGCATCGGTCGCCACATGGCGTTCCGTGCGGTCGTTGTTCATCAAAAGGATGTTCCGCACAGGCGCCCGATATTCCCAACGCAGGAAGGCGGGGGCCTGATAATAGAAGACCCCGGATGATACGAGCGGGCGGGCGAGAATCTTCAGGTGCTTTTCCTGGACAAACTCGGCGCTGATCGATTTTATAGGCCCGGCGGCCGATTTCAATTCCTCCCAGCTGCCCCCCCAGCCGATCGAAAGACAGGCTGCCATCAGGACTGCAGCGGTCCGGACGAGATTTCCGGTTCTATACTCTGCCATGGGAATAGTTCCAACACCTGATTTGATGACTTCGCCAGAAGTCATCAACACATGCCGCCGTTGACGGAGATGACCTGCCCGGTGATGTAGGAGGCATCGTCCGAACAGAGAAACCGGACGACGTTCGCGACCTCTTCCGGTCGTCCGACCCGGGCCATCGGTATCATGGACTTGAGGTTCTGCCGCGGGAAATTCTTGATCATGTCGGTATCGATCAGCCCCGGGGCTACGACATTAACGCGCACCCCCAGGCGCGCCACTTCAGCCGCAATGGCCCGGCTGGCTCCGATCAGGCCGGCCTTGGCCGCCGCATAGTTGGCCTGTCCCCGGTTACCCATCATCGCAGAGACAGAGGCAATCGAGACGATCGCCCCTTTTTTATCCGTCACCATTTTTTCGAGCACCGGTCGGGCGATATTGTGAAATCCGTGGAGGCTCGTATCAATAACCGAATGCCATTCCTTCCTGGACATCAACACGAAAAGCTGGTCGGCCGTGATGCCGGCATTGCTCACCAGCACGTCGATCGTATTATGAAGTGCAATGATCTGGCTGACGGCTGCCTGGGTGGCATCATAATCGGCGACGTCAAACTGCATGATCTCGCCCCCGGTGCCCTGAGCTTCGACCCGTCTAAGCGTTTCTGCTGCACCGGGTTGATCGGACCGGTAATTGATTATTATGAAAAAGCCGCAGCGCGCCAGTTCGACGCACACGGCCCGGCCGATGCCCCTGCTTGCACCGGTTACGATGGCCAGTTTTTGCCCTGG
>JBFYWS010000518.1:0-3042 GCA_041310935.1 Desulfobacteraceae bacterium
GGGCACAAAGGAGTTGACGCTGACCGTGATCGTGCCGATGGCCCGCCGGCTGCGGCTCACCTGCAGGAAGCGGTGCTTGATGCGCTTGACCAGGTCGACGACGGCCTCCACGTCCGCCGGGGTTTCGGTGGGCAGCCCCAGCATGAAGTAGAGCTTGAGGTTGGGGATGCCGTGGGCGACGAGGGTCTCGGCGGCGTTCAGCACGTCGTCCTCGGTGATCCCCTTGTTGATCACGCGGCGCAGGCGCTCGGAGCCGGCCTCCGGAGCGATGGTGGCGGTCTTGACCCCGCCCTGCTTCAGGGCGTTCACCAGCTCCGGCGACAGCGCATCCGCCCGCAGGGAGCTGAAGGAGATGGTGGTGTGCGCCCCGGCCAACTGGGCGCACAGGGCCCCGATCCCCGGCAGGTCCGACACCGCGGCCCCCATGAGCCCGATCTGGTCGGTGAGCCGAAGGCCTTCGCGCATGCTGCGGGCGAGGGCCGCGACGGGCCGGAACCGCGGCGGTCGGTAGACGAACCCGGCGCTGCAGAAGCGGCAGCCGTGCGGGCAGCCCCGGCCTACCTCCACCAAAAAGGCCCGGCCGAACGCGGTGTCGGGGGTCAGCACGGTGCTGCAGGTGGCCGTCCGGGAAAGGTCGCGCACAAAGGGCCGGGCGATCCGTGTGGGTACATCCGCGGTCGGCTCAAACGTGCCGATGGTCCCCGCGGGGGTGTAGGTCGCGCGGTAGAAGGCGGGCACGTAGGCGCCGGGCACCGTGCGGGCGATCGCCATGAGCAGCGCCTGCCGTTCGGTGCCGGAGCGAAACACCTCCACGAAGTGCGGGAGGATCACCTCGGCCTCCCCGATCAGGAAGGCGTCGACGAACGGCGAGATCGGTTCCGGGTTCAGGAAACAGGCCACCCCGCCGGCGATCACCAGAGGATGGCGCTCGGCCCGCTGCGAGGCGAGCAGGGGGATTTTCGCCCGTTCCAACAGCGCGAGCAGGTGCGGGTAGTCGCTTTCAAAGGAGATGGAGAAGGCGATGATGTCGGCCTCGGCCACCGGTCGGCCTGACTCGAGGGTCGTCAGGCGGCCGGCGGCCGGTTCGCCGTCTTCAGGCAGGAATACGCGTTCGCAGACAATGTCATCGAATCCGTTGAGAAGCCCATACACCGACTGCAGGCCGAGATTGGACATGCCTACATGGTAGCGGTTGGGGTAGACCAGGGCAACGGTGGTTCGCCCGCGCCAGCTCTTGCGGATGGTGCCGATCTCGTTGGCACCGGGTGCCGCGCCGTCCGGGTCGGGTTTCAATGCCTGCTGCCTCCTGCCGGTCGAATGGGCCATGGCCGCCACAAAAGCCTTCGTAAGTACTCAGGTGGAGAGGGTTCAGGGTTCGGGGGTCAGGGATCCACGTGGACAGGCGCCATAATCCTCGACCTCTTCCAGCATGTAAGAATCTGGCCGGCGGCCACAGGCCCCGGCAGCTGCTTTTCCCCTGAACCCTGAACCCCGATACCTGAGCCGTTACGTCCACCGGCCGGCCGGCGCTCAGTCCGCTTTCCGGCGCAGGAAGGTCGGGACGTCCAGATCCGTCTCGTCCAATGCCATGCGGCCCACTCCCCGGTAGAGGGCCCCCGAGGTTTCACCGACGGCCCGCCGGTGGCGCATGAAGGTCGGCTGATCGAGGTCGACGATGTCGGTGCGCTCCAAGTCGGCCGGGGTGACGTCCCGGACCTTGCCCCGCAGCGGCTGGGCGACCTTTTTCTCCTTCTCGTGCTCCTTGTCTTTGGCCAGCTCTTTTTCCCGCTGCCGGGCCGCCTCGACCTCGGCCCCGATGCCGGTGGCGATCACGGTCACCCGCATCTCATCGCCCAGGCTGTCGTCCACGGAGGTGCCCCAGAAGATCTCCGCATCCTCACCGACCTCCTTGTGGATGCGTTCCGAGGCCGCGGCCACCTCTTCGAACTCCATGCTGCTCGAGGCGGTGATGTTCATGAGCACCCCCTTGGCGCCGGCGATCGAGATGTCCTCGAGCAGCGGGTGCGAGATGGCTTTTTCGGCCGCCTCGATTGCGCGGTTTTCGCCGGAGGAGACGCCGATGCCCATGAGGGCCATGCCGGCCTTGGACATGGTGGTGCGCACGTCGGCAAAGTCGAGGTTGACGAGACCCGGCATCATGATCAGATCGGTGATGCCCTTGACCGCGTGCAGCAGGATCTCGTCGGCCTTCATGAACATCTCCATGAGGGTCGCCTTCTTAGAGGCCAGCGCCCGCAGGCGGTCGTTCGGGATGGTGATGGCCGTGTCGACGTATTTCTTGAGCTCCGCCAGCCCCTGCTCCGCGATCTGGGCGCGCTTCTTGCCTTCGAAGGAAAAAGGCCGCGTCACCACGGCCACCGTCAGCGCTCCCATCTCCCGGCAGATCTCGGCGATGACCGGGGTGGCGCCGGTGCCGGTGCCGCCGCCCAGGCCGGCGGTGATGAACACCATGTGGCTGTCCCGCAGGGCATTGCGCAGCTCCTCGACGGTTTCGAGCGCGGCGTCGCGCCCGATCTGAGGGTTGGCCCCGGCGCCCAGCCCCTCGGTGATGCTGTCGCCCAGCTGGATCCGGATGTCCGACTTGGAGATTTCAAGTGCCTGCGCGTCGGTGTTGGCGGCGATGAACTTGACGCCCTGCAGGCCGGAACGGATCATGTTGTTGATAGCGTTGCCGCCGGCGCCGCCGACCCCGATCACCTTGATTTTGGCCGATTTCTCATTGTCTACGTAAGTGAACATCAGTTGCCCTCCTGCCTGTGGTGTTGAGTTAAAGGTTCAAGGTCCAATGTTAAAGGTTCAAGGTTGAATGATTCGACGTTGCCCCTGCCGGTTTACCTGCGATGTCCGAACCCGAATTTTTTCGTTTCATTGACCCCACACAAGATGCCGTCGCCAGACGGCATCTTCAGACGACGTCTTTAAACCAGCGCTTCATGCGGTTCATGAGGCGGTTGAAGATGTGGCGGTCCCGGATCCGGAACTTCTTTTTTTCCGTCTGCTGGTGGCGTGCTCCGTAGAGAA
>JBFYWS010000542.1:0-6389 GCA_041310935.1 Desulfobacteraceae bacterium
GGGGCGGAGGGCCATCCCGGCCCGGTCGCCGATGCCGTGAAACGGTATGCGGCTGCGACGTTTGGTACCTTCGCGGTGGAAGAAATTGTTCTGCTGAAGAGCGATCTGCGGCCGGAGGGGCAGCTATACACGCCGCTGGCGCGAGAAAAATTGATGGCTTCGTAAATAGGCCAATTTCGGCGTTGCGCTTTCCGCCTGCGGCGGATTGTCGCTGCGGCGTACAGGAAGTACGCCTCACTCCACCCGGATCGCGCGCCTTGAACGTGGCCTCTTTACAAAGCCATCGATTCGGAGACTTTTTTTACGAGCCCATCGAAATTGAAGGATCGTGCAACTATCATGCGCATCGCAGAGTGAACGCATAGAGGAGGACTTCATGGGATTATCGACGGATAAGCAAAAGGCTCTTGAGACGGCCATGGGGCAGGTGGAACGGCAGTTCGGAAAGGGCTCGATCATGAAGCTCGGCAGCCGGCCGATCGCGAGTGTCCCGGTCATATCGACCGGCTCGCTCGCCCTGGACAAGGCGCTGGGCATCGGGGGGCTGCCCCGGGGCCGGATCGTGGAGATCTTTGGTCCGGAGGCTTCCGGCAAGACAACGCTCGCGCTGCACGCCGTGGCCGAGAGCCAGAAGCTGGACGGGATTGCGGCGTTTATCGACGCCGAGCACGCTCTGGACACGGTCTACGCGCGCAAGCTGGGCGTCAACTGCGACGAACTGCTGGTCTCCCAGCCGGACACCGGCGAGCAGGCCCTCGAGATCACCGACATGCTGGTGCGAAGCGGCGCGATCGACATCCTGGTCATCGACTCGGTGGCGGCCCTGGTGCCGCGGGCCGAAATCGAGGGCGAGATGGGGGACTCGCACATGGGGCTGCAGGCACGGCTGATGTCCCAGGCGCTGCGCAAGCTGACCGGCAGCATCAGCAAGACCAACACCTGCGTCATCTTCATCAACCAGATGCGCATGAAGATCGGTGTCGTCTTCGGCAACCCCGAGACCACCACCGGCGGCAACGCGCTCAAGTTCTACGCCTCGGTGCGGCTCGACATTCGCCGCACCAACACGATCAAGGAGGGCCAGGACGTCGTCGGCAACCGCACCCGCGTGCGGGTGGTCAAGAACAAGCTGGCGCCGCCTTTCGCGGAGGCGGAGTTCGATGTCGTCTACGGCGAGGGCATATCCCGGATCGGGGACCTGATCGACGTCGCCGTCGAGCAGGGCATCGTCGATAAAAGCGGGGCCTGGTACTCGTTTGCGGGCGAACGCATCGGCCAGGGTCGGGAGAACGTCAAGAGGTTCCTCGCCGACCACACGGACATCGTCGACGTGATTTCCGCCAAGGCGCGCGAGGCGCTGGGCCTGACCGCCAAAGACAAGGACAGTGAGGAGGAGTAGGTCATGACCGGAAACGAGGCGCGCAGGCAGTTTCTCGACTACTTCAAACGTCACGGCCACCAGATCGTGCGCAGTTCGTCGCTGGTGCCCCATGACGACCCCACGCTGCTCTTCATCAACGCCGGCATGGTGCAATTCAAACGCGTGTTCCTCGGCGAGGACAAGCGGGGCTACGTGCGGGCCACCACCTCTCAGAAGTGTGTGCGGGCCGGCGGCAAGCACAACGACCTGGAAAACGTCGGCTACACCGCCCGCCATCACACGTTCTTCGAGATGCTGGGTAATTTTTCGTTTGGCGACTACTTCAAGCAGCGCGCCGTCGAGTTCGCCTGGGACCTGCTGACCCGCGGGTTCAACCTGCCGGCGGACAAGCTCTGGGCCTCGATCTACCTCGACGACGACGAGGCCTACGAGCTGTGGCGCACGGGGGTCGGGCTGCCCGACGCGCGCATCGTGCGCTTCGGGGAAAAGGACAACTTCTGGTCCATGGGCGACACCGGCCCCTGCGGCCCGTGCTCCGAGATCATCATCGATCGCGGGGAGGGGTACGGCTGCGGCCGGCCGGAGTGCACCGTGGGCTGCGAGTGCGACCGGTACCTCGAGATCTGGAACCTGGTGTTCATGCAGTTCAACCGCGACGCCGCCGGCACCATGACGCGGCTGCCCACACCGAGCATCGACACCGGCATGGGGCTCGAGCGGATCGTATCGGTCGTCCAGAACGTCTCCACCAATTACGACACCGACCTGATCCGGCCCATCATCGCCTGCGCCGAGGAGTTGACCGGCCGGCAGTTCGGGCAGGACCCGGCCACCGACGTCGCCATGAAGGTCATCGCCGACCATTCCCGCGCGGCGGCCTTTCTCATCGGCGACGGGATCCTGCCGTCCAACGAGGGCCGGGGCTACGTGCTGCGGCGCATCATGCGCCGCGCCATCCGCTACGGCCGCAACATCGGCCTCAGCCGGCCGTTCCTGCACGAGACCACCCGGGCGGTGTTCGACATCATGAAGCCCGCCTACCCGGAGTTGACCGAGGCGGCGGCCTTCATCACCAACGTCGTCCAGAACGAGGAGGCGCGCTTCCGGCACACCCTGGACACCGGCCTGCGGCTGCTGAACGACACGCTCTCCGAGCTCAAGAGCCAGGGCCGGAGCGAGGTGCCGGGGGCCGTCATCTTCAAGCTCTACGACACGTTCGGCTTCCCGGCCGACATCGTGCGGGACGTGGTGCGGGACGAGCGCATGCACCTGGACATGGACGGCTTCGAGCGCGAGATGGAGGGCCAGCGCGCCAAGTCGCGCACCGTCACGGCGTTCACGCGCATCGGCGACGCCTACACGAGCCTTTCGGCGGGCGGGTTCAAACCGGAGTTTGTGGGCTACCACCTGCTCAGCTGCGAGTCCAGCGTGCGGCTGCTGGTCGCAGACGATCAGGCAACCGCCGAGGCGGCGGCCGGAACCGAGGTCGCGGTGGTGACCGAGCGGACCCCGTTCTACGCGGAGTCCGGGGGCCAGGCCGGTGATGCGGGCCGCATCATCGGCCCGGAGGGCGAGCTCCAGGTGACCGACACGGTGAAAGACCCCACCGGCCTGATCATCCACAAGGGCCGCGTCCTCTCCGGCCGCCTGCGCCAAGGGGACACGGTGAGCCTCCTGGTGGACGCGGCCAGCCGGGCGGCCACCGAGAACAACCACACCGCCACCCACATCCTGCACGCGGCGCTGCGCAGCGTGCTGGGCGAGCACGTCAAGCAGGCCGGCTCCCTGGTGTCCCCGGAACGCTTGCGGTTCGACTTCACGCATTTTTCGCAGGTCGACCCGGACACCCTCGCGCAGATCGAGTCCCTCGTCAACGACCGGATCCGCGCCAACGTCCCCACGGAAATCGAGGAGATGGCCGCCGAGGAAGCCTTCCAGACCGGCGCCATGGCGTTGTTCGAGGAAAAGTACGGCGACCGGGTGCGGGTGATCGCGTTGGCGGACTTCAGCAAGGAGTTGTGCGGCGGCACCCACACGGGCCGCACGGGCAACATCGGCCTGTTCAAAATCGTCGCGGAGGCCGGTATCGCCGCCGGCGTCCGCCGCATCGAGGCCCTGACCGGCCGGGCCGCAGTGGGGTTCATGCAGCAGGCCGAGCGCACGCTCCAGGAAGCGGCGCACCTGCTGCGGGAGAAGCCCGAGGCGCTGAGCGCGCGCGTCGCGAAGCTGCTCTCCGACACGAAGGGTCTTGAGCGCGAGATCGAGCAGTTGAAGGGGCGGCTTTCCGCGGTCGCGGTGGCGGGTGCCGCCGACGAGGTCCGGGACGTGGCGGGCGTCAGCGTGCTCGTGAAGAAGGTCGAGGCGGACTCTCCGGCGCGGTTGCGGGACCTGATGGACCGTTACAAGGACAAGATGAAATCCGGCGTCGTGGTCCTGGGCAGCGTCAACGACTCCAAAGTCATGCTGATCGCCGGGGTTACGCCGGACCTTGCCGGCCGCTACCACGCCGGCAACATCATCAAGCAGGTGGCGGCGCTGGTGGGCGGCAAAGGCGGTGGCCGCCCGGACATGGCCCAGGCCGGCGGCTCCCAGCCGGAGCACCTGGACCAGGCGCTGGCCAAGGCGCTCGAGATCATCCAGAAGGGGCCGGGGGGAGAGCGCTGAGAATCAAGGGCCTGAAAGCCAACGGGTCAGCCGAGACGGGACCGGCTCAAAAATCCAGGGTGTTCGTGGAGGACAGACTGTCCGCCCGGCTCGTGGGCTGCTTGGCAGCCTGACCACCTCGGCTGCGGACGACGATCTCGCTCTTGGCCGGCTCCACCCAGCCGAAGACGCGTCGGACGAGGGCGGTACAGCGGGGATCGGCACTCATCTTCAGAAATTCATTTTCCCGCTGTTTGACCTGATCGAGCAGCACAAGGTCGATTTGCGACCCGATTCTGCCGATCCCCCGGACCAGGACGGACAGGTGCTGGAGCAGCCCGTAGAGATGCTGCCGGCCTTCCTCCGTAATGTAAACCTGGGATGCGGGGTTGCCGAACACGTTGAGCGCGCTGTGCAGAATCGAGGCGGCGGTGTTGCCGCCGATCAGCGCCAGAAAGATGTGCACCTCCCGCTCCAGGGCGATCAGGAAGCGCGGCGGCATCGGTGCGACACCGGCCGAACCCGGATCGAAAGCCCCCATGAGCCGCTTGCGGATGCTCACGACCTTGGTCAGGAACCGCTTCTGGTCGCTGTTGACCCTCCACGCCGCGTAGCTCATGACCTTGCCGTCCAGGCCCGCCTGCACCCGCAGGATCTCCTCCGGGGTCAGTTCGATATCGACGTTGATCTCCTTGTTGTAGGTTCGCAGGAACTGCGTGGAGAGCATGACGGCGTTGCGGTCCGGGAAGCTGACCTGGGCCGGTTCGGCCACGAAGTCGGCCAGCAGGGTCCGAACGGCCTGGATGGGCTGCTGGATGGCCCTGATCATGAGCTGCAGGGAGTTCAGGAACGGCAGGCGGTCGCTGCGGCGTGGCATGTCCTTGAGAAACTCCCACAGCACCTTGAATATTTTTTTATGATAGCGGGCAAACTCCGGGACCTTCTTTTCGAAGCTGGCCTTCTGGAACCCCCCGCGACCGTCGAAGCAGCCGCGGAACAGTTTGAGGACGGCCTCCATTTCCTCAGGCGCCAGGTCGAAGAAGGCGGCCAGGGCGGCGGCATCGCGCGAGAAATAGATCGGTTCGTCACCGGCCGTGGCCTGCAGTTTCCGGCGCGCGGCGGCGTGGTCCTTGGCCGTGTCGATGGCCTGGGCGAGCTTTTCTTCGACGTTGCCGACGATGCGCTCCCGGTCTCCCTCCCAGACTTTGACCACGTTGTTATCGACCACCAGGTCGTTGAGCAGCTCGCTCGGCAGCTGGTCCATGCCGGTCTGGATGCGCTGCAGCGCGGATTCCATCAACTGCTGGCCGGTGGGGTTGGCCTGCATGGCCGAGAGCAGGTTGGTGATCAGCCCGAGCCTCTCGCCGAGGGAGTTCGCGTCGAGGCTGCCATAGTCCTGCCCGTAAACGCAGCGCATGGCGCCGACTGCGGCGGCGGGGGCGTCTTTAAAGGTGTCTTTCACTATGCGCGCCAGGCCCGCCCGGAACGCTGCATCCCCCATGACGGCCGTGTGACCATCCGGTGGGGGGGGGCTGCCGGCTTCGCCGCTTCCACTGCCGGCCGTTTCGTTGCCAGTTCCGCCGCCGGCCGCACCGCCGCCTGTACCACCGCCCGCGGCGCCGAGCGCGGCCGCTGCAGTGCCGGTGCCCTCCGCCCACCCACCACCGCCCCAGGCCGGTTCGTCCGCCGGTGTGTCCGTCGATTTGCGCCGGTTGGCGTTGATCTCGATCGGCGACCGCTGCAGTTTGTCGCGCAGGCTCTTGATGGCGAAGAACGTCTGATAAACGTTCGGGAACTGTCGGCGCAGGCGGACGTTTTCCGGCCGCTGCATGAAGGCTGCGACCTTGCGCACCATCTCCTCCATGGCGCCGGCGGAAAGATCGTTGACCGCGGCGAGCATGGTGAGGTTCGGGTCGGGCAGGCCCTGGTCGTCGCGCACGGCCGTGAGCTGCATCGGCGTGCCGTTGCGGCTGTAGGTGATGGGGGAATTCTTTTCGGCCGCTACGCGGTAGCAGGAGAGAACGCGCAAGGCCCCGCGGAGGCAGTCCATGGACTCCGGGGTGTCTTCCGGCATGCGCAGCAGGATCGAGTCGATCCCCTCGGCCGCGAGCGTATCAAACGATTTCTGCAGCCGCCCCTCCAGGTGCTTCATGCGGATGCCTAAACGCTTGATGACGCCGGCGACGATGGCCGTATCGATGCTGATGTCGCCGAATCGGACAACGTAGTCGGATTTTTCGGACGACTTGCCCTGTGCAGCCCCGCGGTGGCTGATGCGGATGACCCCATCGTGACCGGGCAGCCGGGCGAGCTGAAGCAGGATGCCGCCGAATTGTCTGAAGGTGTCCTTCTCGGTTTTGATCCC
>JBFYWS010000582.1:0-6350 GCA_041310935.1 Desulfobacteraceae bacterium
CGCGGCAGGGTCCCGGCGAGGACCGGCGGCGGCCTGCACGATCTCCCGGCGCAGGGGGTTGCCTGTCCACACGACCTTGCGCGGGTCGAAACCACCGCCGGTCCGCTCGAAAGCGGTGTAGATGCGGTCGGCGAGCGGCGCCAGGCCGCGGTTGGCGATGCCGGGCAGTGTGTTCTGCTCGCACAGGGCCACCGGCCGCCGGAGCAGCCAGGCCGCCATGATCACGGGCCCGGCCGCGTAACTGCCCAGGCCGATCACCAGGTCCGGCCCGAAGGCCCGCACGATTCGCGCGGAGTGCAGGACGGCGCGGGGCAGGCGGGTCAGCGCCCGCACCTGGTTCCAAACGCCGCGGCCTTTCAGCCCTTCGACCGTGATCGCCTCCAGCGGGAATCCCGCCCGGGTAAGAGCTGCGCGCTCGAAGTCGTTGCCCCGGCTGACGAAGAGCACGCGGTTGTGCGGGTTGCGGGCGCGGATCTCCTCGGCGACGGCAATCCCCGGGAAGAGGTGCCCGCCGGTGCCGCCCCCGGCGATGACCACCCGCAGCGGCCGGGCAGCAACGGCCGCCGGTACGGCATGACCCGCCGCCGCTGTCGCCGGTCCGTATTCCGGCAGCGCCAACAGCCACCCGGCGCCGTGCGTGCGGTGAAATGGCTTCATAGCCCCGTCTGACACCCGATGGTCCGCCGCAGGCGGATTGCAGGCCTCTCGCAATGCCCATCCGCCGTAGGCGGACTGCGCTTTCGAATCGGCCTGCGCCTTGCCCTCAGGCGTGATCCGAGGGTGTGAAACCATTTCGTGGGCCGTCGTCATGCCGGCCTCCGCGCGGTTCTGCCCGCCGCCCCGATGTTCATCAGGATCCCGACGGTCGCCATGTTCAACACGAGCGACGTCCCGCCGTAGCTGAGGAAGGGCAGGGTGAGCCCCTTGGTCGGCAGCAGCCCCAGGGTGACCCCCATGTTGATGCAGATCTGAAGCGCGAGGGCCGCCGTGAGCCCGATGGCCAGATAGTTTCCGAACAGGTCCGGCGCGTTGTACGCGATGCGGATCCCCTTCCACACGATCACGACATACAGGAGGATGGTGACGAGCACTCCGGCCAGCCCGAGTTCCTCGCCGATCACCGAAAAAATGAAATCCGTGTGCGGCTCCGGCAGGTAGAAGAGCTTCTGGTAGCCGTTGCCGATGCCGGCCCCCCACCATCCGCCGGCTCCGAAGGCCATCAGGGAATGAACGATCTGATAGCCCTCGTCGGACGAATACTGCCACGGGTTCATGAAACTCAGCAGCCGGCGCATGCGATAGCCGACGTGCGTGATGAAATAGAAGCCGGCCACCCCCAGCAGGGCGCACGAGCTGAGCAGGTAGGTCAACCGCACCCCGCCGACGAACATCATCAGCCAGGTCAGCCCGGCCAGGATCACCGCCGAGCCGAAATCCGGCTGCTTCAGGATCAACAGGGCGAGCCCCCCCATCACCACCACGTGGGGCAGGAAGCCGACCGAGAAATCCTTGATGCGATGGGCCTTCTTCTCCAGCGAGTAGGCCATGAAGACGATCAGCGCCAGCCGGGCGAATTCGGACGGCTGGAAGCGCAGGCTGCCGAGGCGCAGCCACCGGCTGGAGCCGCCGGCCGTGACCCCCAGCGGCGTGACCAGCACGGCCAACAGCAGCACGGCCGCGACTCCTATGAGCGGGTAGGCCAGGGGCCGGTAGACATGGTAGGGGATGTGCCGGCAGGCCACGAGCACGCAGATCCCGACCAGGGCGAACACGGCCTGCTTTTTCAGGAAGAAGTAATCCGATCCGAACTTTTTCATGGCCAGGGCCGAGCTCGAGCTGTAGACCATGACGATCCCGATGCCCACCAGGAACAGCACCGGGAACAGGAGCTGCACGTCGTAGGGCGTGCTCTGCGATCGTTGGGTGATGTCACTCATGGTGCGTTCATTTTATTAAGCCGCTGGACCGCCTGCCGGAAGTCCTCCCCGCGGGCTTGATAGTTCGGATACATGTCGAAGCTGGCGCAGCCGGGGGAGAGCAGCACCACGTCGCCGCTTACAGCCCGCCCGGCGGCCGCCCCCACCGCCGCGGCCATGTCCGGGGCTTGGACGGTCGGGACGAGACCCCCCAGTGCCGCCCGGATGGTGTCGCTGGCGTTTCCCACCAGCACGAGGGCCTTGGCGCGCCGGCGGACGGCGGTCTCGAGCAGGCCGAAGTTGCCGCCCTTGTCCAAACCGCCCATGATCAGGACCACCGGGGTTGCGAAACAGTCCAGGGCGCGCAGGACCGCATCGACGTTGGTCGCCTTCGAGTCGTTCACGTACTCGACGCCATTGACGACCGCCACGGATTCGATGCGGTGGGGCAGGGGTGCGAAGGCGCTGAGGGCCTGCTGGATGCCCAGGGGACTGGCGCCGGCCGCCAGAGCGGCGAGCGCCGCCGCGCACGCGTTCTCAACGTTGTGGGGCCCCCGGAGCCGGAACGGCGCCAGGTCCAGCCGAACCACCTCGTGCCCGGGCCGCCGCAGGGCGAGGGCGGTACCGACAACGGCGGCGCAGTTCTCGGCCGCCTCCGTGGTGTTGTAGAACAGCCGGCGGCTGCGGATGGCCGCGGCCTGCGCCCGGATAACCGGGTCGGCACCGTTCAGGACGGCCGCATCCTGCGCGGTCTGGTTTTCAAAGAGCCGCATCTTCGAGTGCGCGTAGGCCGCGAAACCCGTGTACCGGTCCAGGTGGTCGTCCGTGATGTTGAGCAGCACCCCCACTGCGGGCCGGAAGGTCGCGATGGTGTCGAGCTGGAAGCTGCTGATTTCGGCCACAACGACGTCGGCGGTTTGCCCGCCGTCGACGTAGCCGATCAGGGGCCGGCCGATGTTCCCGCCGACGAAGACCCGGCGGCCCGAGGCGTCCAGCATCCGACCCAGCAGCTCGGTCACCGTGGTTTTCCCGTTCGTGCCGCTCACTGCCACGATGGGCTCGCGGATGAACCGCGCGGCGAGCTCCACCTCCCCGATCACCGGGACCCCGCGGCCGCGCGCGGCCTGGAGCGGGGCGAGGGTGTGGGGTACTCCCGGGCTCAGCACGATCAGGTCCGCCGCCGTGAAATCTTCGATGCGATGCCCCCCCAGCGCCAGATCGATGTCGAGAGCGCGCAGCTCGGCCACCCCGGGGCCGAGGGCGGCCTCCGCCGCCATGTCGGTCGCCCGGACGGCCGCACCGCGGCGGCGCAGAAACCGCGCGGTGGCGATCCCGGTGCGCGCCAGCCCGACCACGAGAATCTTTTTGTTCGCAATCTCCATGCGGCCTGTCATCCCATCGTGAGCGGCCCCTCCCGGCTGCGGCCGTGTCCGGCGGAGGGCAAACTCTCCGGACCCGGGCCGAAGCCGGGGGGCGCCAGTCGTGCTATCGGAGCTTCAACGTGCTCATGGCAAGGAGGGCGAGAGCAATCGCAATGATCCAGAAGCGTACGATCACCTTGGGCTCCGCCCAACCCTTCAGTTCAAAATGGTGGTGCAACGGCGCCATGCGAAAAATCCGCCGGCCGTGGGTCATCTTGAAAAAGGTCACCTGGAAAATGACCGAGAGGGCCTCGATGACGAACAGCCCCCCCACCAGCACCAGGAGAATTTCCTGCTTGGTGATCACGGCGATGGCCCCCAGGGAGGCGCCCAGAGACAGTGAGCCCGTGTCACCCATGAAGATCTGGGCCGGGTAGGCGTTAAACCAGAGGAACCCCAGCCCGGCCCCCGTCATCGCGCCGCAGAACACCGTGATCTCGCCGCTGCCGGGGACGTAGGGAATCTGCAGGTAGCCCGCGATTTTGATGTTGCCGGCGATGTAGGCGAAGATCATGTAGGTCGCCGCGGCGATGCTCACCGGGCCGATGGCGAGCCCGTCCAGGCCGTCGGTCAGGTTGACGGCGTTCGATGCGCCGACGATCACCAGCAGCGCGAAGAGGATGTAGCCCCAGCCGAGCTCCGGGGAGACGGTCTTGAAGAACGGCATCGTCACCTCGGTCGAGAAGTTCGGCACGAGGCAGACCAGGGTTCCCGCCAGCAGCCCGAGCAGCGCCTGCAGCGCGAGCTTGCCGCGCACGCTCAAGCCCTTGCTCTGCTTCTTGACCTGCATCAGGTAGTCGTCCATGAACCCGATGGCGCCGAAGCCGAGCAGCACCAAGAGCACAATCCAGATGAACGGGTTGGTGAGGTCGCCCCAGAGCAGGGTGGAAATGGTGATCGCCCCCACCAGGAGAATGCCGCCCATCGTGGGGGTGCCGGCCTTGTCGAGGTGGCTCTTGGGCCCGTCGTCGCGGATGTACTGGCCGACCTGAAGCCGGGTGAGCCGCTCGATCACCCACGGGCCAAGGAGGTAGCAGATGAAAAAGGCCGTGAGGGCGGCATAGATCGTCCGGAACGTGATGTAGCGAAACACGTTCAGGGCCGAAAACAGCGTGTGCAGCGGATAGAGTAGATGGTAGAGCATCGATCACTCTTTCTGGCGTTGCCGGGTGTTGCTCCACTCCTGGATCGCCCGGACGATATGTTCCATGCCCATGGCGCGCGAGCCCTTGACCAGGACCCGGTCGGCCGGCCGGAGCACCTCGAGCAGGGTGTGCTCGATGTCGGCCCGTGCGCCGATGACGATGTCGGCGGCGGCCATGCCGCCGCTGCGGGCGCCGGCGGCGGTCTCGGCGGCCAGGTCACCGCAGGCGAAGAGCCGGCTGACACCCGTCCCGGCCGCGAGCCGACCGATCTCCCGGTGCATGCGGCCGGCCGCGTCCCCGAGTTCGCGCATGTCGCCGGCCACCAGGATGCTCCGGCCGCCGCTCCTCAGCGAGTCGAGCACCGCGAGGGCCGCTTCCATGGAGGCCGGGTTGGCGTTGTACGTGTCGTCGATCAGGGTGATTCCGTCGGCGAGCCTGCTCACCTGCATGCGGCCGGCGACGGGGGCGAAACGGCCCAGGCCCGCTGCGATCTCGGCGCCCGAAAGCCCCAGCAGGTGCCCCACCGCCGCCGCGGCCAGGGCGTTTTGCACCATGAAGCGGCCATGGGCGTTGAGGTGGGCCCGCACGGTTTCGGCCGGCAGCATCAGCTCGAAATCGACTCCCACTGCGGTCTCCTGAACCCGGGCGGCCCGCACGGCGGCATCCGCCGACAGGCCGAAGAGCAGCGCCTCCGGGCCGGGGCCCTGCGCGAGCTGCCGCAGGCGGGGATCATCCGCGTTCAACACCGCACGCCCGCCGGCCGATAGGCCGGAGAGCAGCGCGGACTTCTCCGCCAGGACCCCCTCTAAAGAGCCGAGCCCCTCCAGGTGCGCCGGGCCGATGTTGGTGATGACGCCGATCTCGGGTGCGCAGATGTGCGCGAGACGCGCGATCTCGCCGGGCATGTTGGTCCCGAGTTCCAGGATCACCCATTCGTGCTCCGGCGCGAGCCGGAAGAGAGTCAGCGGGACGCCGATCTGGTTGTTGAGGTTGCGGTCGGCCTCCAGGACCCTGAAGCGTTGGGAGACCACGGCGGCGATCATCCGGCGCGTGCTGGTCTTGCCGTTGGACCCCGTGACGGCGACCACCGCGGCGCGGCTGCGGTGGCGATGGAACCCGCCGAGGTCGCCCAGGGCGCGGGTCGTGTCGGCGACCGCCGCGCAGGCGAGCCGGCCGGCAGCCCGGGCCGCTTCGGGCAGCGCGTCCAGGTGCCGGCTATCGACGAGCAGGCCGCGCACCCCGCGGTTGAGCACGTCGGGGATGAAGCGGTGGCCGTCGTGGACGTCGCCCCGGATGGCCACGAACAGCTCGCCGGCGGCGATCGTGCGCGAGTCGATCGATATGCCGGTGAAGCTCTGCCGGCCGTCGCCGCACACCCACTCAGCGCCGGTGGCCTTCAGTATGTCGTGCATCGTCCAGGGCATAGTCAACTTACGATTCAGGTGTTTAGGCTGAAGGCTGAAGGCTATAAAACATTAAAAGCCTTCAGTCTTCAGCCTTCGGTCTATCTACCTGCGTCCTTCCAGCCGCTCCAGCGCCCGTGCTGCTTCCTCGCGGTCGTCGAAGTGGATCGTGCGCCCGCCGATGATCTGATAGGTCTCGTGTCCCTTGCCGGCGATCAGGACGGTCTCCCCGGGACGGGCGGCGGATAGCGCGATTTCGATCGCCCGCTGCCGGTCCGGTTCGACGATGACCTCCGTGCGTCCTGCCGGTGCGCCGGCGCGGCGCATGCCGGGGAGGATCTCGCCGATGATGGCCTGCGGCTCTTCCGAGCGCGGGTTGTCGGAGGTGACGATCGCCAGATCGCTCAGGCGCGCGGCGATTTCTCCCATGAGCGGCCGCTTGGTGCGGTCGCGGTCCCCGCCGCA